>JBAIYN010000722.1:0-6813 GCA_037915775.1 Burkholderiales bacterium
ATGGTCGAGGGAGGCAGCATCCGCAACCCGAACTTCCGTGACTACAAGCTCGTCACCGCGCCGGAGATCCCGGAGATCGACGTGTCGTTCATCGAGTCGATGGACGGCGAAGGGCCGCAAGGCGCCAAGGGCGTCGGCGCGGCGCCGGCGATCTGCATCGCCGCGGCGACGGCCAACGCGATCGAGAACGCGACCGGCGTGCGTATCTGCGAGCTGCCGTTCACGCCGGAGAAGGTGTATCGCGCGCTGCACGGGAAGAACGAGAAGCTGTACTGGAAACCGTGGAAGCCGGAGTGATGGAAAGCGTCTTCCGCCTGTGTCATTCCCGCGCAAGCGGGAATCCAGCGTCCTCTCTCCGCACCGACTGGATGCCCGCGTTCGCGAGCATCACACCTTTCACGCGTCATAGCCGAAGAATCGAGATATGAAGCGCCGTACCGTCCTGTCGATGGAACAGGCGCTCGCGATGCCGTACGCGACGCTGCGGTTCGCGCAACTCGGCTGGCGCGTGATCCGCATCGAATCGACGCCGAGCGGCGACGGCCTGCCGGGCGATCCGAACCGCTACATCGGCGCGCGCGTGGTCGATGACGACCGGCGCAGCTACTTCATTGCGCCCAACGTGGGCAAGGAAGCGATCGCACTGAACCTGAAGCACCCGGACGGGCAGGCGCTGCTGCGCCGGCTGCTGGTCGAGCTCGACGTCGACGTGTTCTGCTGCAACACCGTGCCGCGCCGCTATGCGCAGCTCGGCATCGACTACGAAACGTTGAGCAAAGCGAAGCCCGGGCTGATCTGGGCCGGCATCTCGGCGATGGGGCCCGAGTATCCCGACGTGCCCGGCTACGACCCGGTGATCCAGGCGATGGTCGGCTACATGGAACTGACCGGCCCCGCCGACGGGCCGCCGACGCTGTCGGGCGTGCCGCTGATCGATCTGAAGGCCGGCGACGAGGTGTACGCCAACGTGATGCTGGCGCTGCTCGATCGCACCGAGACCGGCAAGGGTCGTCGCATCGACGTGTCGATGCTGCAGGCCGCCGCCTCGTGGCTGATCACCACGCTGCCCCTGCTCGACTTCGCCTGCCAGCCGAACGAAATCACCCGCTGCGGCAACGAGCATCGCAAGTTCATCCCGACCAACGTCTATCCGACCGCGGACGGCTTCATCTACATGGCGATCGGCAGCGACTTGCAGTGGAAGCGGCTGACCGAGATCCCGAAGTTCGCGGAGGTCGGCAACGCGGTGCGCGTGACCAACGAGGGCCGTCACAAGGAGCGCGAGGCGATCCATCGCGACATGGCGAGCGTGACGAGCCGCTACCCGACCGAGGAGATCGCCGCGGACTTCCGCAAGGCGACGATCCCGCACGCGCCCATCCACGACATCCCCGGCGTTCGCGCGCTGCCTGCGATCGCGAGCCGCGTCACGCGCACGCGGATGCCGAACGGCAAGGAAGTGCGGATGCAGCCGCTCGCGGTCGACCTGCCCGGCGTGTCCGGCGAGCTGCATTTCCCCGTTCACTACGGCGAGCACACGCACGCCGTGCTGAGCGAGGCCGGCCTGTCCGCCGCCGAGATCGAACGACTGTCGAGGAGCGGCATCGCGTACGACGCCGCGCAGAAGGCCGCCCATGCATAACCCGCTGCTCGCCAGTCCCGGGCGTGCCCTGCCGAAGCACGTCGCGATCATCGGCGCCGGCACAATCGGCCCCGACATCGGCTACTACCTGAAGAGCGCGCTGCCGGACATGCGGCTCACGCTCGTCGACATCGCGCAGCCGGCGCTCGACAAGGCGCTCGCGCGCTGCCGCGAGTACGCGGCCAAGGCGGTCGCGCGCGGCAAGATGACCGAGGCGCAGGCCGCCGCGGTGACCACGAACATCGTCGCCACGCAGGATTACGCGCAGCTCGCCGACTGCGACTGGGTGATCGAGGCGGCGACCGAGAACCTCGCGCTCAAGCGCCGCATCTTCGCGCAGGTCGAAGGCATCGTCTCGACGCAGTGCCTGATCACGTCCAACACCAGTTCGCTGCCCGCCGCCCGGATCTTCGCCGAGATGAAGCATCCGCAGCGGGCGACGGTCACGCACTTCTTCGCGCCGGCGTGGCGCAATCCGGTGGTCGAGGTGATCGACTGGGCCAAGTGCGACCGCGCCGTGCTCGACTACCTGCGCTGGGCCTTCGCGATGACGGGCAAGCTGCCGCTGGTGACGGCCGACGCGGTGTGCTTCATGCTCGACCGCGTGTTCGACAACTGGTGCAACGATGCGGCGCTGCTGCTCGATCGGGCGACCGCGGCCGAGATCGACAGCGCGGCGGCAGCGTACGTGCACGCCGGGCCGTTCTTCGTGCTGAACCTCGCCCGCGGCAATCCGATCATCACCGAGACCAACACGTTGCAGGCCGACGAGGAAGGCGAGCACTACCGCCCGGCGTCGATCTTCCGCTCGGTCGAAAGCTGGCTGACGGTTGCCCCGGGCAAGCGTGTAGATGTCGCGCAGGCCTCGGCCGCACGCGCGCGCGACCGCCTGCTCGGCGTGCTGTTTTCGCAAACGGCCGACATCCTCGATCGCCGCATCGGCACGCCCGCCGACCTTAATCTCGGCTGTAAGCTGGCGCTTGGCTTCAAGGAAGGGCCGCTCGACCTGATGCGCTCGCTCGGCGACGCCGAGACGCGGCGCATCCTCGACCGCTTCGCGGCGGAGCGGCCGGGCATGCCGATGCCGGCGCGGGCGCTCGCCGAATACCAGCGCTTCGATCGCCACGTGCTGGTCGACGACATGGACGGGGTCAAGGTGATCACACTGCGCCGGCCGGAGGCTCTGAACGCGCTGCACGACGAGATGACCGACGAGGTGCTGGCGGTGATCCGCCGCTTCGAGGACGAAGCATCGGTGCGCGGGTTCGTGATCACCGGCTACGGCGCGCGCGCGTTCTGCGCCGGCGCCGACATCGGCCGCTTCCCGTCGCTGCTCGGCGACACCGAAGCGTCGGCGCAGTACGCGCGCGACTGCTCGCGCCTGCTGGTTCACCTCGATGCGATGAAGAAACCCGTGGTCGCGGCGCTGAACGGCATGGCGCTCGGCGGCGGGCTGGAACTCGCGATCCGCTGCCACGGCATCGTCGCGCTGCGCGATGCGTTCCTGCAGTTCCCCGAGGTCACGCTCGGCATCGTGCCGGGGATCGGCGCGATGGTCGTTCCGTACCGCCGCTGGCCGGACGCGGCGCCGACCTTCCACGGCATGCTGCGTCGTGCGGAGCGACTGAAGGCCGCGCGCGCGCACGAACTCAAGATCGTCGACGCGCTGGCCGACGACGTCGGCGACCTGATCGCACAGGCGGTGGCGCGCGTCGGCGCGCTCGCCGACGCACGCCGCGCGGTCACGGCGGGCCCGGTCGCGATCGCGCCACTCGCACCGATCGAGCCTGCCGCGGCGAACGGCCAGGCGCTGAGCCGCGAAGTGCTCGCGATCCTGGAAGGCGCGGTGCGCGCGGCCGCGGCTGCCCCGACGCTGACCGCGGCGCTCGAGATCGGCTACCGCGCCTTCGGCGCCAGCGCGTGCACGGCGGCTGCCCGCGAAGGCATCCGCGCGTTCCAGGAAGGCCGCCGCCCCGATTTCACACAGACCGGTTGAACCGGAGCAGTCACTCGCAAGCACGCTTTCGTCGACCCCCAAGGAGGAACGCGCATGAATCCGCTGAGAATTGCAAGCATCCTGCCGGCGCTGGCGCTGGCAGCCACGCTGTCGGCTGCACCGCCCGCATCGGCGCAGGTGAAGATCGGCGTGATCACGTCGGCCACCGGCCCGACCGCGTTCGTCGGCATCCCGCAGAAGAACGCGGTGGCGCTGCTGCCGAAGAAGGCTGGCGATCTGTCGATCGAGTACATCGTGTACGACGACGCGAGCGATCCGACGCAGAGCGTGCAACTGGTGAAGAAGCTGCTGTCGGAACACAAGATCGACGCGCTGATCGGGCCATCCGGTTCGCCGAACGCGATGGGCACGCTGCAGTTCATGGCCGAGGCGCAGACGCCGATGCTGGCGCCGGTCGGAACGTCCGCCGTCGTGGTGCCGATGGACGACAAGAAGCGCTGGGTGTTCAAGACTCACCCGAACGACGACGTGATCAGCGAAGGGCTGATCGCGGCGATGACCAAGCGCGGCGTGAAGACGATCGGCTTCATCGGCTACAACGACCCGTACGGCGAGAGCTGGTACAAGACGTTCGCGCCGATGGCGCAGAAGGCCGGCATCCAGATCGTCGCCAATGAGCGCTACAGCCGGCAGGACACCAGCGTGACCGGCCAGGTCGCCAAGCTGATCGGCGCCAAACCGGATGCGGTGCTGGTCGCCGGCGTCGCCGCAGGCGCGGCACTGCCGCACATGCAGCTGATCGACGCCGGCTACAAGGGACCCATCTTCCATACCCACGGCTCGGCCTCCGGCGCGTTCATCCAGATCGGCGGCAAGAAGGTCGAGGGCGCGCTGATCGTCGGCCCGATGCTGCTGGTGCTCGACGAAATCCCAGACAGCGTGCCGAGCAAGAAGATCGCAACGGAGTTCGTCAGCGGCTATGAACACCAGTTCGGATCGAAGCCGCCGATCTTCGGCGCCGGCGTCTTCGACGCGGGCCTGCTGCTCGCGCGCGCGATCCCCGAGGCAGCCCGCAAGGCCAAGCCCGGTACGCCCGAGTTCCGTGCCGCGCTGCGCGACGCGCTCGAAGGCACGCGCGATCTCGTGGTGTCGCAGGGCGTGATCAACCTGTCGCCGCAGGATCACTCCGGTTTCGACCAGCGTGGACAGGCGCTGATCACGGTGAAGGACGGAAAGTTCGTGCTGGTGAAGGATTGAGTCTCCGAATTCCGTCCGTCCTCGTTCACCCGAGGACGGACGGAGACCGCGAGGTATACGAGCGGGAAGCCGCATGAATCTCGCAGACGTCTCGCTGGAAGACAAATACCGGCTCGACAGCGGCCGCGTCTACATGACGGGCGTGCAGGCGCTGGTGCGTCTGCCGATGCTGCAGCATCAGCGCGACGCGGCCGCCGGCCTCAACACCGCCGGCTACATTTCCGGCTATCGCGGCTCGCCGCTGGCCGGACTCGACTCTGCGCTGCACGCGGCGCGCTCGCACCTGGCGGCGCACGGCATCAACTTCCATCCGGCCGTCAACGAAGACCTGGCCGCGACGGCGATCTGGGGCACGCAACAACTGCACCTGCTGCCGGACGCGAAGCGCGACGGCATCTTCTCGATGTGGTACGGCAAGGGCCCGGGCGTTGATCGCTGCGGCGACGTGTTCAAGCACGCGAATTACGCCGGCACGTCGCGGCATGGCGGCGTACTGCTGATCGCCGGCGACGATCACAGCGCGCGTTCGTCCGCGGTCGCGCACCAGAGCGAGCACATCTTCTCGGCCTGCGCGATCCCGGTGCTCGCGCCGGCGAACCTGCAGGATTGCCTCGACCTCGGCCTGCACGGCTGGGCGATGTCGCGCTATTCGGGTTGCTGGGTGGCGATGAAGACGACCGCCGACGTGGTCGAGAGCTCGGCGATCGTCGAAGTCGACCCGCAGCGCGTGCAGATCCGGCTGCCGGACGATTTCGCGCTGCCGGCCGACGGCGTGCACATCCGCTGGCCGGACCCCCAGCTCGTGCAGGAACAGCGGATGCACGAGTTCAAGGTCTATGCCGCCGTCGCCTATGCGCGCGCGAACCGGCTGAACCGGCTGGTGTGGGACGCGCCGGCACCGAGGCTCGGCATCATCGCCTGCGGCAAAGCCTGGCTCGACGTGCGCCAGGCGCTGCACGACCTGGGCATCGATGAATCCGTCGCGCGCGACATCGGCCTGCGCCTGTACAAGGTGGGGATGGCATGGCCGCTCGAAGCCGACGGCGTGCGCCATTTCGCCGAGGGACTGGAGGAGATCCTCGTCGTCGAGGAGAAACGCCAGATCATCGAGTACCAGCTCAAGGAGATGCTGTACAACTGGCGCGACGACGTGCGCCCGCGCGTGGTCGGCAAGTTCGACGAAAGCGGCGAATGGCCGGCGCCGCACAGCCAGTGGCTGCTGCCGCCGACCGGGGAACTGACGCCGGCGCTGGCGGCAAGGGCGATCGCCGCGCGCGTCGGCCGTTTCCACACGTCGGAGAAGATGCGGCAGCACCTCGCGTTCCTGCGCGACCAGGCGCGGTCGCCCACGGAACGCCTGCCGGCGCGGATGCCGTACTTCTGCTCGGGCTGTCCGCACAATCGATCCACACAGGTGCCGCAGGGTTCGTGCGCGCTCGGCGGCGTCGGCTGCCACCTGATGGCCACCTGGATGGACCGCAACACGATCACGGTCAGCCAGATGGGCGGCGAAGGCGTGACGTGGCTCGGAATGGCCGAGCACGCCGGCGTGCAGCACGTGTTCGCCAACATGGGCGACGGCACGTACTACCACTCCGGCCTGCTCGCAATCCGCGCCGCGATCGCGGCCGGCGTGAACATCACCTACAAGATTCTCTACAACGACGCGGTCGCGATGACCGGCGGCCAGCCGGTCGACGGGCCGCTGACCGTGCCGCAGATCACGCGCCAGCTCGAAGCCGAAGGCGTGCGACGGATCGTCGTGCTGAGCGAGGAGCCCGACCGCTACGGCCCCCGCGCTGACTTCGCGCCCGGCGTGCAGATCCACCCGCGCGAGGACCTCGATGCCGTGCAGCGCGAGCTGCGCGCGACCGCCGGCGTCACCGCGCTGATCTTCGACCAGACCTGCGCGTCGGAGAAGCGCCGCCGCCGCAAGCGCGGCAGCCTGCCGGAAGCA
>JBAIYN010000688.1:0-11794 GCA_037915775.1 Burkholderiales bacterium
AACAATGGATTATTTCGTGACCGGCGCGTCCGGTTTCATCGGCAGGCGGCTGGTCAAGAAGCTGCTGGCGCGCAGAGGCTCGATGGTCTACTTCCTGATGCGCGAGCCGAGCCAGGACCGGGTCGCCGCGATGCTGGCTGACTGGGGCGTCGACGAGAAGCGGGCGCGGCCGGTCTACGGCGATTTGTCGCGCCCGAAGCTCGGGCTTTCGAGGTCGGACACCAAACAGCTGGCCGGCAAGATCGACCACTTCTTCCATCTCGCGGCGATCTATGACCTGAAGGCCGACGCCGAAAGCCAGGCCGTTGCGAACATCGAGGGCACCCGCAATGCGGTGCAGCTCGCCAACGAACTGAAAGTCGGCTGTTTCCAGCACGTGTCTTCGATCGCCGCCGCGGGAATGTACGAGGGCGTGTTTCGCGAGGACATGTTCGACGAGGCCGAGAACCTCGATCATCCCTACTTTCGGACCAAGCACGATTCCGAGAAGATCGTGCGCAAGGAATGCCGCACACCGTGGCGCGTCTACCGGCCCGGCATGGTCGTCGGAGACAGCAAGACGGGCGAGATGGACAAGATCGACGGCCCGTACTACTTCTTCAAGCTGATCCAGCGGATGCGGCAGTTGCTGCCGCCGTGGATGCCGACCGTCGGCATTGAAGGCGGGCGCATCAACATCGTGCCGGTGGATTTCGTCGTGGACGCGATGGACCACATCGCGCACGCGAAAGGCCACGATGGCAAGGCGTTTCACCTGGTTGACCCGACGCCGTACCGCGTTGGCGACGTGCTGAACATATTCGCCAGGGCAGGCCATGCGCCGCAGTTCGCGCTGCGCATCAACGCGGCGCTGTTCGGGTTCATTCCGAACAGCGTGAGGAAGGGCATGCTGGCGCTCACGCCCATGCGCCGGATCCGCAATGCGGTGATGAAGGACCTCGGACTGCCGGAGGACATCCTTCAGTTCGTCAACTACCCGACGCGCTTCGATGCGCGCGAGGCGACCGCGGCACTGAAGGGCACCGGCATCGAATGCCCGCGGCTGGAGGACTACGCCTACCGGCTGTGGGACTACTGGGAACGCAACCTCGACCCGGACCTGTTCATCGACCGCACGCTGAAGGGGCAGGTGGCGGGCAAGGTGGTGCTGGTGACCGGCGGCTCGTCGGGAATCGGGCTGGCGGCGGCGCACAAGATCGCTGCGGCGGGCGCGATCACGGTGATCGTCGGACGCGAGCAGGACAAGCTCGACGCCGCAAAGAAGGAGATCGACGCCGCGCTGAAGGAATCCGGCAATGCCAACAATGGCCAGGTGGTGACGTTTTCCGCCGATCTGTCGTCGATGGAAAGCTGCGACAAGCTGGTCGCCTGGCTGGTCGAGAACCACGGCGGGGTCGACGTGCTGATCAACAACGCCGGACGCTCGATCCGCCGAGGCATCGAATCCAGCTACGACCGCTTCCATGACTTCGAGCGCACCATGCAGCTGAATTACTTCGGCTGCCTGCGCATTACGATGGGGCTGCTGCCGCACATGGTCGCGCGCCGCCGCGGCCACGTGGTCAACATCAGCTCGATCGGCGTGCTGACCAATGCGCCGCGCTTTTCGGCCTATGTCGCGAGCAAAGCGGCGCTCGATGCGTGGACGCGCTGCGCGGCGAGCGAATTCATCGACGTCGGCGTGACCTTCACCACGATCAACATGCCGCTGGTGCGCACGCCGATGATCGCGCCGACCAGGATCTACGAGAACGTGCCAACGCTGGCACCCGAAGAAGCCGCCGATCTGATCGTGCAGGCAATCGTCTACAGGCCGGTTCGCATCGCATCGCGCCTCGGCGTGTTCGGGCAGGTGCTGCACGCGGTGGCGCCGCGCGTGGCGCAGATCGCGATGAACACGACGTTCCGGATGTTTCCGGATTCGGCCGCGGCCAAGGGCCCGAAGGAGGGCGAGAAGGCGAAAGCGACGGCCGATCAGATCGCGCTGGCGAATCTGATGCGCGGAATCCATTTCTGATCACGGCGCAATAGCGTGTCAAGGCCGACTCCACCCGCAACGATCCGGCTGATGCCACGCGCCGGTTCATTTTCGCTTTCGTGCGTGGTGCCGGTCCACAACGAGCAGGAAATCGTCGGCGAGTTCCTGCGCGCCCTGCATGCGACCGCAGTGGCGCTGACGCCGCGCGTCGAGATCATCGTCGTCAACGACGGCAGCACGGACGCGACCGGCAGCGTGGTGCGGGCGCTGGCCGTGGAACTGTCGCTGACGTTGATGGAGTTCTCGCGCAATTTCGGCAAGGAGGCCGCGCTGACGGCGGGGCTCGATCTGGCGCGCGGCGACTGCGTGCTGCTGATCGACGCGGATTTCCAGCACCCGCTCGAAACCGCCGTCGACATGGTGAGCGCGTGGCGGGCCGGATACGACATGGTCTACGGTGTCCGCACGGATCGCACCGGCGAGTCGTGGCTGAAGCGCGCGGGCGCGCGTCTCTTCTACCGGATGATGGCGGCCAGTCAGTCGATCGAAATCCCGCCAAACGCCGGTGATTTCCGGGTGATGGACCGGCGCGTCGTCGATGCGCTGAAGCGCCTGCCCGAACGCCACCGCTTCATGAAGGGCCTGTATGCGTGGGTCGGATTCCGCTCGATCGGCATCCCGTTCGAGGTCAAGCCGCGCGCGGGCGGCGCGACCTCGTTCAGCATGCGCCGACTGCAGTCGCTCGCTCTGACCGGCATCACCGCCTTCTCCAACCTGCCATTGCGCATCGGCGGCGCCATCGGCGCCGCGATCGCGCTGCTTGCCTTCGTATGGGGCACGTGGATCGTCATCGAACGCATCTTCTTCGGGCAGCCGATCCAGGGTTTCGCGACCCTGGCCGCGTCGGTGTTGTTCTTCGCTGGCATCCAGCTGATTTCGATCGGCGTGCTCGGCGAATACCTGGGCCGCGTGTACGACGAGGTGAAGCGGCGGCCGACCTATCTGGTCGCGCGGCTGGACGACTACAGTCCGTTGCGCGAGGGCGAAACGGGTTCGGCCCTGCAGCGCCTGACCCATCAATGATCGGACAGCTCGTTCGCTTCGGCCTGGTCGGTGTGGCCGCGGCGGCGACGCATTTCGTGGTCGCGGTCGCATGCGTGCGCGGGCTTGCGATCGATCCGCAGCTCGCGAACGTGGTCGGTTTCCTGGTCGCCTTTACCGTCAGTTTCCTCGGCCAGTGGCGCTGGACCTTTGCGGCTCATGCCGCGCCGCTGATCCGGGCGCTGCCGTCGTTCTTCCTGGTTTCGCTGACCGGATTCCTGACCAACGCGGCCGCGTACCACTGGCTGCTGACGCATACCGGTCTGCGCTACGACGTCGCGCTGGCGATCGTGCTGGTCGGTGTGGCCGCGATGACGTTCATGCTGAGCCGCTTCTGGGCCTTCCGGAGGGCACGCTGATGGCGCGCCGTGTCGCGCTGTGTGCAGACGACTACGGGTACAACGCGGCGGTCGACGAGGCGATCCTCGCGTTGATCGACCAGGGCCGGCTCGGCGGCGCAAGCTGCATGGTCGAAGCGCCGCGCTTCGCCGAGGCGGCGCCGCCATTGCGCGAGCGGATCCGGTTGGTCGACATCGGGCTGCACTTCAACCTGACCGAGGCGTTTCCCGGTGCGCCGCGAATCGGCTCGCTGGCGATGCTGATCGCGCTCAGCTGGTTGCAGGCGTTGCGTCCTGGCGATGTCGTGCAGCGATTGAGGGTACAGCTGGCGCGCTTCGAGACCGCGTTCAAGTGCATGCCGGCCTATGTCGACGGCCATCAGCACGTGCACCAGTTTCCGTTGATACGAGACGCGCTGCTGGGAGAGCTGACCACGCGCTACGGCAGCCGGCGGCCGCTGATCCGCCACACCGTTTCGATCGGAGGCGACGGCAAGTCACGCCTGCTGGCGCTGCTCGGCGGACGCAGCCTGCGCACGCAGCTCAACCAGTGCGGCTGGCCGACCAATCTGGATTTCGTCGGCGCCTATCGATATGCGCCGGGCGTCGACTTCGCCGCGCTCGCCGCGCACTGGCTGCGCACGCTGAAGGACGGCGCGATCTGGATGTGCCACCCCGCGACGCGCGCCGAGCCGACCGATCCGATCGGAGCGTTTCGCGTTGCCGAGTATCGGTGGCTGTCTTCCGGCGAGTTCGATCCGCGGCGACTGCCGGCGAGCATCGAATGCGTGCGGCCGAGCGGACTACTGCGCGCCACGGACTGAACGGATTTCGTCGGCGACGATCCGCCACGCGCGCGGATCCTCGATCAGCGCGAGGTGCCCGACACCATCGAGCACGTGCTCGATCGCGCCTTCAAGCAGGGGACTCGATCGCGGCACGATCAGGTTGTCGTCGCGCGTTGCGACGCAGACGAACCGCGCGCGCAACTCCGGCGTTTCACCCGCCGCCAGATCCGCGAGAAACGCGGAGCCGCGCGCCATCTGCCGCGTGCTGGTGCCGAAGCCGAGGCGCGCGAAGATCGTGCCGTAATGCGGCGTGGCGAGCGTGATCACGCGCGCGATGCGCGCGTCGCCATGGCGTTGCAGGCAGGCGCGTGCCGCCAGCCCACCCATGCTGTGTCCGACGAGGACGACGCGGGCCGCACCACTCGCGCGCAGCAGGCGATCGACCGCGCCAGCGACGACATCGGCGTACTGCTCGATGCTGCCGAACACCGGCTGCAGGTTCACCGTTGCCACATTGCAGGCGCGCAGGACGCCTGCGTCGAGCATCGGCTGCCAGATCGCGCGATTGCACAGGTAGCCGTGGATCAGCAACACGGCGCGGCGCTGCGGGTCGGGCGTGACGGTTCCATCGGCGCGCTCCGCGAACGGCTGGCGCCACAGGAAGGCGTGCCAGTTGGCCACGGTTTCCTGCCACCAGATGCGCACGACATCCCGCGGGGTGCAGCGCGGTCGGCGGGGGTCGAGGATCGCGCCGGCCGTGAACTCGATCGCGAGCGCGGAGGGTGCGAACAGGAACGGAGCCGCGACGCCGATGATCGCGGGCATCCAGAGCGGCGCGCCGCGCGGCAGCAACCAGGCCGCCAGCACGGTCGCGGCAATGACCACGATCAGCAGGGCAAGGCGCAGATAGATGGCGAGCGTCATGCGGGCGCCTGTCGCGCGGGATCGATGTCGACGCGGTCCCACCAGCGCTGCGTGAACGGATGGCGCTGGAAGCCGATCAGCCAGGGATGCACCAGGTCATTCTGGATCCGGTGCACGTGGAACTTGTACGGCAGATACGCCGCCAGCAGACGGATCGCCTCGTTCATCACGGCGAGACGTGCCGGCCCGTCCGGCAGCACGCGGCTGCGTTCGTACAGGCGGTCATACGCGGGCAGGGCGAAGCGCGCATCGTTGGTCTGTTCGCGGTTGCCGCTGTAGGCAAAGCCGAAGAAGAGGTCGCTGTCGGGCGCAAGAGCCTCCCAACCGAATCCCCACATCATCAACTTGCCCGCCAGCGACTGCTTCAGCAGCTCGGGCCACTGGGCGATGTGAAACTCGACGCGGATCCCGATCGCGTCGAGATAGCGCTTCCACAGTTCGTTGCGCTTGCGGTCGAGTTGCGCAGCACTCGAAGACATTTCGAGCGTGAGCCGCGCGCCGTCGGGCTGCTCGCGCCAGCCGTCGCCGTCACGGTCGAGATAGCCATAGGTGTCCAGCAAGGCCTTCGCGCGCGGCCGGCTGAACTCGGAAATCGGCGTCGCCCGCTGCGGGTCGTAGCCGTAAGTGCCCGGCACGAACGGTGACTGCGCGATGATCGCGTTGCCCTGGTACATCTGCCGCACGAAATCCTCGCCGTCGAATGCCAGCGAAACCGCGCGACGCAGCGCGACCTTCTCCGGCGCGTAGCCGCCGACGAGCGGATGCTCCATGTTGAAGTACGTCAGCGCGATGTCGGCGAGCGGCGTGCGTGCGAGGCGGATACCCCGTCGCGCCAGATGCGGCGCGAGCCTTCCGCCGGGTGCGGCGAGGTCGCTGAAGTCGACCGGCACCGGAAGCATGTCGAGCCTGCCTTGCTGAAACGCCAGCCAGCGCGGCTGGCTTTCTTCGACGATCAAGACCTCGACGCGATCGATCATCGGCATCGGGCGGCCGCGCAGGCGCCGAGCCTCCGCGACGACCGCACCATCGTCGGCCGGCGGGTCGAAGTCATACGTCACCGTGCGGTAGTTCGGATTGCGCTCGAGCACGATGCGCGACGAGCGGCGCCACCGCACCACGCGGAACGGCCCGGTGCCGACAGGATGTTCGGCGACCGCGTCGCCGTGACGCTGCACGACCTCGCGCGCGACCGCGCCCATCGGCTGTGCCGCGGCGAGGTTGTAGATGAAACGCGGATTCGGATCGGCCATCCGGACCTGCAGCGTGTAGCGGTCCAGCGCCCGCAGACCCTCGATTTCGCGGTCGTAGTCGAACGGCCTGCCGCCGAGCGCGGCCTTGCGCAGTTCGCCCAGCCCGAGGATCTTCGCTCCTTCGAGCAGGTACAGGTTCTGGCTTTTCCAGCGCGGGTCGAAGATGCGCTTCCACGAATACACGTAGTCGTGTGCGGTCAGCTCGCGCGGCGTGCCGTTGAACGCCGGATCGTCGGCGAACCGGATGCCGGGACGGATGCGCAGGGTCAGCGTGCGGAAGTCGCTGCTGAGCTCGGGCATGGCCGCCGCGGTGTTCGGCCGCAGGCGCGCCGGCTGTGCCAGATAGTCGTACTCGAGCGGCGCGTCGAAGACGTGCGAATTGATCGCGTTCGAGTACAGATCCTGCGACTGCACCGGGTCGAAGCCCGTCTCGGCGACGGGGAAGGCGAGACGCAGCGTCTTCGATGCGCCGCCGCGGGACACGGTCGCGCCTGCGGACCAGGGCGCGAGGGCCGCGGCGGTCAGCAGCGAACGACGGTTCAGCGTCGGCACGCTTGCGTCACGCGCGGCGGCGCGCAGCCGGATCGATGTCGATCCATTTGAAGAAGTCGCGCGCGAAGGGGTGGCGCCGGAAGCCGATCAGCCAGGGATGGCAGACGTCGTTGACGATGCGGTGCACGTGGACCTTGTACGGCATCCAGGCGACGAACAGCCGCTTCATTTCCCGGATGATCGCGTCACGCTCCGGTCCGTCGGGCAGCCGACGCTGGCGGTCGTACAGCTGATCGTATTCGGGGCGCTTGAAGCGCGCGAAGTTCGAGCCGCCGATCGCACGGCTGGCGCCAAAGGCGAGGAAATCGTCGGCGTCGGAAGAGGTCGCGCTATTGCCGAGCTGCCACATCATCAGCTTGCCGGCGCGCGCGGCCTTCAGATTCTCCGGCCATTGATTGATCCTGAAGTCGACGCGGATCTGCAGCCGATCCATGTGCCGCTTCCACAGTTCATTGAAGGAGCGTTCGATCTGGCTCGACTGGCTGGCCACGACCAGCTGCAGCGGCGCGCCGTCGGGCGCCTCGCGCCAGCCGTCGCCATCGCGGTCGACATAGCCGTAGATGTCGAGCAGCGCGCGCGCCTTGGCGAGATCGAACTCGCTCATCTCGCTGACGAAGGCCGGATCGTAGCCCGACGTCAGCGGCGGGACCTGCGATTGGGCGCGAATCGCCGCGCCACGCCGGATCAGGCGGATCTCCTCCTCGACGTCGTAACCGAGCGAGATCGCCCGGCGCAGCGCGACCTTGTCGGGCGTGTAGCCGCCGACGAGGGGATCGTCCATGTTGAAGTACGTGATCGTCACGTCCGGGCTGAGCACGCGGTCCAGTTCGATGCCGTGCCGGGCCAGCGCCGGTGCGAGACGGCCGTTCGGTGCGGCGACGTTGATGAATTCCAGCGGGACGTTCACGGTGTCCTGCTGGCGGTTCAGGAACGACAGCCAGCGCGGCTGGCTCTCCTCGATCACCTCGATTTCCACGCGGTCGATCATCGGCAGCTTGCGCCCCTTCAGCCGCGCCAGGATCTCCTGCCCGCGGAGATCGTCGCCGGCTGGCTGTGCGTCGTAGAACTCGTCGCGAAACGTCGGGTTGCGTTCGAGCACGATGCGCGACGAGCGCTTCCACTGCACGAGCCGGAACGGTCCGGTGCCGACCGGATGGCCCATGATGTCGCTTGCGTACGCCTCGACCACCTCGCGCGCCACGGCGGCGAACGGGCGTGCGTCGGCGAAGTTCTCGTGGAAGCGCGGGCTCGGCTCTGCGAGCCTGACCTGGAACGTGTACCGGTCGAGCGCGCGAATGCCCTCGATCTCGGCGTCGTAATCGTAGCGGCCCGTATCCAGCGACAGTTTGCGCAACTCCGCCAGGCCGATGATCTGCGCACTTTGGAGGCTCGGGTAGATCGGGCACTTCCAGCGCGGATCGGCGGTGCGCTTCAGCTGATACACATAGTCGGCGGCGACGAGTTCGCGTCGCTTGCCCTTGAAGACCGGGTCGTCCTGGAAGTAGATGCCGGGCCGGATACGGACGGTGAAGGTGCGGAAATCGCTCGAAATCTCCGGCAAGGCGGCCGCGGTGCGCGGCCGCAGAACCACCGGCCGCGCGAGATAGTCGTATTGCAGCGGTGCCTCGAAGATGTTCGACACCACGTAGTTTGAATACAGGTCGTTGATCTGCACCGGATCGAATCCGGTTTCGCCCGCCGGGAGCGCCCAGCGGAACGTGCGGCCGTTGGCGGGCTGCTCCGCGCGCGTGTCATCGAGCGCGCTCGCCAGGCCCAGCGCGCCCGCTGCGCGCAGGAACTCCCGCCGGCTCATCCCGTCGCCCCAGCCTGCATCTCGGCGTCGATATCGGCGTACTGCCACCATTCCTGCGAAAAGAACTGGCGCCGGAAGCCGATCAGCCAGGGATGCGAAAGATCGGTCAGGATGCGATGCACGTGATACTTGTATGGCGCGTACGCGATCATCAACCGCTTGCCATCGACGAACAGCCGCTCGCGCTCCGGCCCGTCGGGGATTTCGCGCATCCGGTTGTAGATGGCGTCGAATTCCTTGCTGCGAAAGCGCGCCAGGTTCTGGCTGCCGACCTGGACGGAAGCGCCGCGGTCGAACGCCGGCTGGCCATCGGGCGCGGCCGCCGAATAGCCGAGGCTCCAGACCATCAGCTTGCCGGCACGCGCGTTCTTCAGGTTCTCGGGCCACTTGGCGGGCCTGAATTCGATCCGAACGCCAAGCGCAGTCAGGTCCTTGCGCCGCAACTCGTCGCGCTGCCGCGCGCGCTGGTCCGGCGTCGTGGCCCACTCCAGCACCAGCGCAGAGCCGTCGGGTTGCTCGCGCCAGCCGTCGCCATCGCGGTCGACGTAGCCGAACATGTCGAGCAGCGCCCTGGCGCGCGCGAGGTTGTACTCGCCGTTCTCGCTACTGAAGCGGGGGTCATATCCGGTCAGGTGCGGCGCGACCGGCGACTGCGCCGGAATCGCCTGCCCGTGCCAGTAAAGCCGGATCTCCTGGTCGACGTTGATCGCCAGGCATATCGCGCGCCGCAGTGCCACCTTGTCGGGCGTGTAGCCGCCGACGAGGGGGTGCTCCATGTTGAAATAGGTCAGGGTGACGTCGGAATTCAGCACGCGCGCCATGTGCACGCCCTGCCGCGCCAGGCTCGGCGCCAGCCTGCCATTCGGCACCGCGATGTCGACGAACTCGTACGGCAGGCGCTCCATCAGGTCGAACTGCCGGTTCAGGAAAGACAGCCAGCGCGGCTGCGATTCCTCGACGATCGAGATCTCGACGCGATCGATCAGCGGCAGCCGGCGCCCGCGCAAACGCTGTGCGAGAGCGACACCCTCGGCATCGTCCGTGTTCGGTTCCTCGTCCCACAGCTCCTCGCGGTAGCCGGGATTGCGCTGAAGGACGATCTTCGAAGAGCGCCGCCACTCGGCGAGCTGGAACGGCCCCGTGCCGACTGGATGGCCCATGATCGCGTCGCCATAAGCCTCCACGACTTCGCGCGCGATCGCACCGTACAAGTCGCCGCCGGCGATCGCCTGCAGGAAGCGCGGGCGCGACTCCTTGAGGCGGAACTGCAGCGTGTACCGGTCGAGCGCACGCAGACCTTCGATCGGCCGGTCGTAATCGAACGGGCGCTTGTCTTTCAGCGCGGCGTCGCGCAGTGCGTCGGCGCCGATGATCTGCAGTTCGGCCAGCGTCGCGTACGCGGGCGCCTTCCAGCGCGGGTCGAAGAAGCGCTTGAACGCGTAGACGTAGTCGGCAGCAATCAATTCGCGCTTTGCGCCCTTGAAGGCCGGATCGTCCTGGAAATGGATCCCCGGCCGCAGACGGATGGTCCAGACGGTGAAATCGTCGGACACCTCGGGCATGGCCGCGGCGGTGCCCGGCCTGATCTTGAACGGCTGCGCCAGATAGTCGTAGCGATACAGGCCCTCGAAGATGTGCGCGGTGACGATGCGCGAATACAGATCGACGAGCTGCGGAGGATCGAAGCCCGTCTCTGCGACTTCGAACGCGTAGCGCAGCACTTTCCGGCGCGCAGCCGCCCGCTCGTCCGCCGCGACCCCGGCCGTCGCGGGCAGCGCCAGCAGCGTCTGCATCAATGCACGTCGGGAGGCGGAGAACTCGGACATCCGTTCGTAACGGCGGGCTTTCGTTTGACCAAATCCATCGAGGCGTCCGGATGCACGGGGCATAATGCCGGCCTTTCGTGCAGCGCGGGCCACATGCCGGCGCGATCGAGCATCACCACGGGACGCCCCGGCGTGCTGGAAACGTGACCGCGTACATCTTACGCAGACTGTGGCAGATGATCCCGACGCTGGCGGGCGTCATCCTGCTGGTCTTCTTCCTGTTCAAGTTCTTCGGCGGCGATCCGGCCGAGATCCTGGGTGGCCTGCTGGCGACGCCGGAGCAGATCCAGGCGATTCGACAGCAGCTTGGCCTGAACGATCCCTGGTACGTGCAGCTCTGGATCTTCGTGCGGTCGATCTTCAGCTTCAGCTGGGGGAATTCCTGGGCCACCAGCGAGGCGGTCAGCCACATCTTCGCCACCCGGTTGCCGGCGACGCTGACGGTGATGATCCCGATCCTGCTGCTCGACGTGACGCTGGGCGTCTGCGCGGCGATGGCAGTGGCTTACGTGCGCGGGTCGTTGACGGACCGGACGATCATGGTGATCACGACCGTGATGCTGTCGATCTCGTTCCTCGTCTACATCATCGTCGGCCAGTGGCTGTTCGGCTTCTATCTCGGCTGGTTTCCGGTGCAGGGATGGAGCGACAGCACCTGGACCAACCTGACCACCTATGCGGTGCTGCCGGTGATACTCGCGGTGTTCGTGGGTCTGGCGCCGCAGACGCGGCTGTATCGCAGCTTCTTCCTCGACGAACTGGGCAATGACTACGTGCGCACTGCGCGCGCGAAGGGTGTCAGCGAGAACCGCATCCTGTTCAAGCACGTGCTGCGCAACGCGCTGATCCCGGTGCTGACCAACGTCAGCGTGCAACTGCCCGGCATCTTCATCGGCTCCTTCCTGATCGAGACCTTCTTCTCGATACCCGGGCTCGGGCGCGAAGTGCTGCTGGCCGTCAACCGCAGCGACTATCCGGTGATCCAGGCGGTGACGGTTTATCTCGCGGTGCTGACGATGTTCATCAACCTGATCGCCGACATCCTGTACAAGGCGGTCGATCCGCGCGTGGTGCTGAAGTGACGGCGGTCGTCTCCTCGTACGCTGCTGCCGAGCCCGCGCGCTCCGAGGGTGTCTGGATCGCGGCCTGGCGGCGCCTGCGCAACGATCGCGTCGGCATGACGTCGCTCGCGGTCGTGGTTGCCTTCCTGCTCCTGATCCTGGC
>JBAIYN010000452.1:0-4221 GCA_037915775.1 Burkholderiales bacterium
TGCGCTCGCGCTCGCGGGAACCCTCGGGGCAGCGGAGCTTCTCGCGCAATCGCCCGACACGCTGGCCCGACGCCTGTTCTGGCAGGAGTCGCTGGAGGCGTACGCGCCGATTACACCTCGTTTCCAATGCACCTGCTCGCGCGACCGCATCGGGCGTATGCTGATTTCACTCGGCCGCGCCGAGGTCGAGTCGATCATCGCCGAACAGGGCCGGGTCGAAGTGGTCTGCGACTTCTGCAACGCGAAACGTGTGTTCGACGCGGTCGACGTGGCGCAGTTGTTCGCCACCGGCTCGGCAGCCGAGATCCACGACACGGCGCGCCCGCACTGAACTGGAGGTGGTATGAGATCGCGATGGCTGCCGGTGCCGGCGTTGCTGCTGCTCGCCGGCTGCGCGACCACATTGCCGGACGGCAGCAGGATCGAGCGGCTGCCCGCCGACGCTGCGATCAGTGCGCCGACGCTCAGCCCGCAGGAGGCGCAGCGTCTGGCGCAACTGAATGCCCAGGTGCTTGCGGACCAGAATGCGGCGCTTGCGCGCGAGGCACGCGAAGAAGCGTGGCGCCGCGCGCAGCAGCAGTGGTACCTCGACGCCTATTACGGGCCCGGCTGGCATGGCTGGCACGACCGTTGGGGAGCATGGCATCCGCGCTGGTCGTTCGGGCTCGGCTGGTACGGCCCGTGGCCGCATTGACCGGACGGCAGCCGCTTCCGCGCCGAATCACCGCGCGTTACGGCGACTGGAGCGCCATCTGCTCCATCTCGCGCCGCACCCGCACCGCGAGCGCATCGGTGCCGATCTCGACATCGTCCCAGCGGACGCAGGCGCCGGCTGCAACGTCGCGTGCGAGCCGCAGCTTGTGCGCAAGCCCGAGCGGCAGGCCGCCGAGGCGCAGCGAATCCGCGGCCGGCATCAGGCGTCCGTAGACGGTGTAGCCGCCCTCGCCGTCGAGCATCTCGCCGGACTTCAGGTTTCGCTTGGCCGTGGCCACCACGTCGGCATCGAACGCAGCCGGCGCGCCGGTCGGCTCGTTGCGCAAGCCGATGCTCGCCACGCTGATCCCGAGTTCCAGCCCGATCAGGTGAAACGGCTTGTACAGCGCCGAGAATCGGCCGCTGGGATCGGTGATCAGGCCGTACTCCTTGAAGCAGCGCTCGACGTAGTCGCTGCCTCCGGCAAAGGTCACGTATACGCCCCAGCGCAAATCGCGGAACACCGGGCGACCGTCACGCTCGAGGCCGAGATCACTTCGACCTGCCCACGATGCGCGAGCACGCCTCCCTCTGACCGGGGACGCAGCACGCGTGGCAGGTCATCCACGCCACAGGGTGGAAAGCCAAGACCGTCCGGCGCGTCGAGCCCCGTCGCATTGGCCACCGCGCACATCTCGATTGCGCTCTTGGTGCCGTCGAGAAAGCTGTTGAACATCTGGGCGTTGAGGCCGCCGAGCTTTGCGTTCTCGGGCGTGATGCCGTAGTAGCCCCACACCGTGTCGGGCGTCGACGCGTGATACTCGGGCAGATACTTCGTGCCCTTGCCCGCGGCGATCACCTCGAAGCCGCAGGCGCGCGCCCAGTCGACCATCTCGCAGATCAGCGCCGGCTGGTCGCCGTAGGCGAGCGAATAGACGATGCCCGCTGCGCGCGCCTTGCGCGCCAGCAGCGGACCGGCCAGCGCGTCGGCCTCGACGTTGACCATCACGACGTGCTTGCGGTGCTCGCAGCAGGCCAGCACGTGCGCGATGCCCGCCGCCGGCGACCCGGTCGCGTCGATCACGATGTCGACGTCGCCACGTTCGATCAGCCGGCGGCCATCGTCGACGAACGTCGTGCCGGTCAGTTGCGCGTCGGTCCAGCCGACATGCCCGAGTGCTGCGCGCGCACGCGCAGGATCGAGGTCGGCCACCGCAGTCAGACGCGCGCCCGGGGTCCGTCGCGCCTGGCTCAGATACATCGAGCCGAACTTGCCCGCGCCGATCAGACCGACGCGCAACGGGCGCCCCTGGCGCTCGCGCTCGACCAGCTTCGAATGCAGATTCATGGCTGAGCGGCCGGTTTCTCGCCGCTTGAAGCAGGAACGAACTGGAAGAACAGTTCGTCGCCACGGATCATGTTCAGCTGCATGCGCGCGCGCTCCTCGACGGCTTCGCGTCCGGTCCGGAAGCTGGCGACCTCGGCGGCGAGCTGGGCGTTGCGGGCAGCCAGGTAATCGTTCGCGGCACGCTGCGCGGTGACCTGGCGCTCCAGTTCCGCGACCCGCAGCCAGCCGCCCTTGCCGAACCACAGCGGCCACTGGATCGCCGCCAGCAGCACGGCCAGAGCGATCGCCAGCGGCCTCATCCGCGGCTACCGCACGCTGTAGAAGGCACCGCGCCCCGGGTAGCTGGCAACATCGCCGAGATCCTCTTCGATGCGCAGCAACTGGTTGTACTTCGCGATGCGGTCCGAACGGCTCATCGAACCGGTCTTGATCTGCAGCGCGTTCATGCCGACCGCGATGTCGGCGATCGTCGAGTCCTCGGTCTCGCCGGAGCGATGGCTGACGACCGCCGTGTAGCCGGCGCGCTTGGCCATCTCGATCGCGGCAAACGTCTCCGTCAGCGTCCCGATCTGGTTGATCTTGATCAGGATCGAATTGGCGATGCCGCGCGCGATGCCGTCGCGCAGGATGCGCGTATTGGTGACGAAGAGATCGTCACCCACCAGTTGCACCTTGCGCCCGAGCAGCTTGGTGAGCCCGCTCCACCCGTCCCAGTCGTTCTCGGCCATCCCGTCTTCGATCGACAGGATCGGGTACCTGTCGCACCACGTCGCCAGCAGATTGGCGAACCCGTTTGCATCGAGCGACAGCCCTTCACCGGCCAGAACGTACTTGCCGTCCTTGTAGAACTCGCTCGCCGCGCAGTCGAGCGCGAGCGCGATCTGCGCGCCGGCCTCGTAACCGGCCCGGTCGATCGCGTCGAGGATCAGCTTGATCGCCTCCTCGTGGCTCTTCACGCTCGGCGCAAAGCCGCCTTCGTCGCCGACCGCGGTGCTCATGCCGCGCTCGTTCAGCAGCTTCTTCAGCGCGTGGAAGACCTCCGCGCCGTAACGCACCGCCTCCGAAAAGCTCGGCGCGCCGACCGGCACGATCATGAATTCCTGCAGGTCGAGATTGTTGTTCGCGTGCGCCCCGCCATTGATCACGTTCATCATCGGCACCGGCATCTGCATCGCGCTGCTGCCGCCGAGGTACCGGTACAAGGGCAGCCCGGACTCCTCCGCCGCCGCCTTCGCCACCGCCATCGACACCGCGAGCGTCGCGTTCGCGCCGAGGCGCGACTTGTTCTCGGTGCCGTCGAGGTCGATCAGCGTGCGGTCGAGGAATGCCTGCTCGTTGGCTTCCAGTCCCATCACCGCTTCGGCGATCTCGGTATTGATGTTCTCGACCGCGCGCAAGACACCCTTGCCGAGGTAGCGGCCCTTGTCGCCGTCGCGCAGTTCGATCGCCTCGCGCGATCCCGTCGACGCGCCCGACGGTACCGCAGCGCGGCCCATCACGCCGCTTTCCAGCAGCACATCGCACTCGACGGTGGGGTTGCCGCGCGAGTCGAGGATCTCGCGGCCGATCAGGTCAACGATGGACGACATGTTCTTCTTTCTCGAAGTTAAGGTTGGGCGGCAACGCCTTCCACCAGGATCACGTTGAAATATTCGGTCGCGCCCTTGCGCTTGGCGCGCGCTGCGCGGTATTTCTCGCCGTCGTACCACGCCTTGGCCGCCTCGAAGCTCGGGAACTTCAGCACCGCGACGCGCGCCGGCTGCCAGTCGCCCTCGAGCGTCTCGTGACGTCCGCCGCGCACGACGTACTCGCCGCCGGCCGCTGCGATCGTCGCCGGTGCGGCGGCCATGTACTGCTTGTACTGCTCTGGATCCGTCACCTTCATTTCCACGAGCACATAGGCAGCCGGCATCGCAGCCTCCTCAGTTGAAATCGCGCTCGATGAAGCCGCGTCTCTTGGTGGCGCGGTCCAGTTCGACCAGCGTTTCGAGCAGTTCCGCCATCCGCGCGAGCGGCACCGCGTTCGGGCCGTCGGACAGCGCCTGCGCCGGGTTCGGATGCGTCTCCATGAAAAGGCCTGCGACACCCACCGCCACCGCCGCGCGCGCCAGCACCGGCACGAATTCGCGCTGCCCGCCGCTCGACGTGCCCTGCCCGCCCGGCAACTGAACCGAGTGGGT
>JBAIYN010000239.1:0-17021 GCA_037915775.1 Burkholderiales bacterium
TAGGCGCCGACGCCGACCGCGACGAACATGAAGCCCAGTTGCGACACGGTCGAGTACGCCAGCACCTTCTTGATGTCGGTCTGCGTGACCGCGATCGTCGCCGCGAAGAAGGCGGTGGCGGCGCCGATCACCGCGATCAGGTTCGACGCGGCCTCGGTGTGCAGGTAGATGCCGGACATGCGCGCCGTCATGTACACGCCGGCGGTCACCATCGTCGCCGCGTGGATCAGCGCGGAGACCGGCGTCGGACCCGCCATCGCGTCGGGCAGCCACACGTACAGCGGGATCTGCGCCGACTTGCCGGTGGCGCCGATGAACAGGAACACGCCGATCACCGTGGCCAGCCCGAGCAGCGCCGCCGATGCGTTCGGTGCCATGAACGCCGCGTTGATGCGGTCCATCTCGAGCGTGCCGAGCGCCGTGTACAGCACGAACATGCCGATCAGGAAGCCCGCGTCGCCGATTCGGTTGGCGATGAACGCCTTCTTGCCGGCCGCCGCGTTCAGCGGATCCTCGAACCAGAAGCCGATCAGCAGGTACGAGGCCAGGCCAACGCCCTCCCAGCCGACGAACAGCACCAGCAGCGAGCGGCCCAGCACCAGCATCAGCATGAAGAACAGGAACAGGTTCAGGTACGCGAAGAAGCGCGCGTAGCTGGCGTCCTTGTGCATGTAGCCGATCGAATAGACGTGGATCAGCGAACCCACGCCGGTGACGATCAGCACCATCACCGTGGTCAGGCGGTCGAAGTAGAACGAGATATCGAAGACGTTGGTGCCGATCGCGGCCCAGGAATAGAAGGGCTCGATGATCGGCGCGCCGCCGGCGGCGAGGAACGCGACGGTGGTCTTGACCGCGATCGCGAATGAAAGGATCGGCAGGCCGCAGCCGACCACGTTGACGAACGAATGGCCGAAGCGGTTGCCGAACAGGCCGTTCAGCAGGAAACCGAGCAGCGGCAGCAGGACGATCAGCGTGAGCGCACCCATCATCACCCCTTCAGGTCCGCATACGCGTCCGCGTCGAGCGTCCGCTTGCGCCGCACCAGCAGCAGGACGATCGGGATCGCGATCGCGATCTCGGCGGTGGCGACGACGAACACGAGGAACACCAGCACCGCACCGGCCGCGGCGCCCATCTGGTGCGCGAACGTCACCAGGCTCAGGTTGACGCCGTTGAGCATCAGTTCCATGCACATCAGCATCACGAGCAGATTGCGACGCACGATCACGCCGGTCAGCCCGAGCGCGAACAGCGCCATCGCCACGCCGAGCAGCATCTGCACCTTATCCATGGGGCTTCCTGCTGACTTTGATCACGGCCAGTGCGGCAACCACCGCGGCCACCAGCAGCACCGAGGTCAGTTCGAAGTGCAGCCAGTATTCGTTGAGGAACGCCACGGCGAACTGCGCCAGGCCGAAGCCGGTGGCGCCGCTGCCTTGCGCGACGTTCGGCAGCGAACTCCAGATGCTGATCACCAGCACGCCGAGCAGCAGCGCCAGGCCGATCGCCCCCGCAGCCAGCAGGCGCGAATAGCGGCCGGTCACCGCGTCGCGCGGGTCGAGCAGCATGATCACGTACACCATGAACACCATCACTGCGCCGACGTAGATCAGGACCTGGAACGCGGCGATGAAGTGCACGCCGAGCAGGCCGTAGATCCCGCCCAGGAACACCATGGTCGAGATCAGCGCGAGCGCGACCCGCATCGGTTCCTTCAGCACCAGCATCAGCGCGGCGCCGGCGAGCGCGCACAGCGCGAACAGGACCAGCAGAAACGTATCGAGATGGGCGAGCAGGGCGTTCATCATCCGTGGCCTCGCGCTGGGGCGGCGGCACCCTTCGGCGGATAGGGCTTCGCCACGTCCTTCTGCGGCCGCCAGGTCAGCAGCTCTTCCTTGCCGATCCACATGCGGCGGTAGTCGCCCGACGGGAAATCCGGCACGTCCGGCACCATGCGGATCGCGTCCTCGGGGCAGGCCTCGACGCACAGGCCGCAGAACACGCAGCGCGAATAGTCGATCTCGAAGCGGGACGGGTACTTCGGGTGCGCCGGATCGTCGGGATCGAACGCGGCGTCGATCTCGATCACCTTGGCCGGGCAGACGGTCGCGCACATGTTGCAGGCGATGCACTGCGGGCTGCCGTCGGGCCGCTGCGTCAGCACGTGCTTGCCGCGGTTGTGGCGCGCGTAATCCCAGCGCCGCTCCTCGGGGTAGTAGGTGGTGATCGCGCCCTTGCGGCCGGTGATCCACTTGCCCATGTTGCGCAGGAACACGACGCTGGTGATGTACATGCCGCGCAGGATCTCGAACAGGTACGCGCGCTCGTACCAGCCCATCTCGGGCTCGTTCCAATAGCGCTTGCGCTCGTGGGATACGCGCTTGCGGACGAAGGGCTCGGCTGCCATGGTCATCCCTGCACCAGCCACAGCCACACGGCGGTGACGGTGAGATTCGCCAGCGCCAGCGGGAACATGAACTTCCACGCGAAGCGCAGCACCTGGTCGTAACGGAAGCGCGGCAGCGTCCAGCGGATCAGGATCTGGAAGCTCGACATCACGAACACCTTGACGAGGAACACCACCAGCTGCGTGACGACGACCGCGCCGTGGCTCATCTCGATCACGTGCCCGCCCGGGAACGCGAAGCCCTTGTCGTTCATGTACGGCAGGTTGTAGCCGCCGAGGAACAGCGTGGTGAACAGCGCGCCGATGATCGCGATCTCGATGAACTCCGCGAACATGAAGAGGCCCATCTTCATCGCCGAGTATTCGGTGTAGAAGCCGGCGATCAGTTCGCTCTCCGCTTCCGGCAGGTCGAACGGAATGCGCTTGTTCTCGGCGATCGCCGCGGCCATGAAGAGCGTGGCCGCGAACGGCTGGTACACCACGCCCCACGCCGGCAGGAAGCCGAGCACCACGCCGGACTGCTGCCGCACGATGGCGTCCAGGTCCACGGTGCCGTAGATCACGATCAGGCCGAGCACCGTCAGGCCCATGATCAGTTCGTACGAGATCATCTGCGAGCCCGCGCGCAGCGCGCCCAACAGCGAGAACTTGTTCGACGACGACCACCCCGCCAGCATCGAGCCGATGATCGTCATGCCGCCGAACGCGAACACGATCAGCAGCCCCGCGTCGAGCGTGGCGATCTGCATCGGGTAGGTCTTGCCGCCGAACCAGCCCGCGAGCGACGGGAACAGCGCGCCCGGATCGAGCATGCCGCCGAACGGCACCACCGCGAACACCAGCAGCACCGGCGTGAACACGACCCACGGCGCCACCGCATATGCGTACCAGTCGTAGGTCTGCGGCTTGAAGTCCTCCTTCAGCAGCATCTTCAGGCCGTCGGCCATGCCGTGGAACAGGCCCCACCAGACGAGCTTGATCTGCGTGAACGGGATGCGCAGGTACGCGCGGTTGGCGCCAATGCGGTCCGACATCACCGCGGCCTGCTTGCGCTCGACCCAGGTGAGGATCGTGCCGAACCCCATCAGCACGCTGATCGCGTACGTGATGAAGATGACGTAGATGACCAGGTCCTGGATCATGCGGTCACCTTTTCCTTCGCGCCGAGCCGCGCGAACAGGTCCTCCGCGTGCGCGACCTGCGGCTTCTTCGCGAAACAGGCCTTGAACGCGCTCACGGTGCCGGCGAAGTTCGTGTACGAACCGGCGCGCTCGGTCTGGATGCTGATCGGCACGAACACGTCGGCGTGGCCGTTCTCGGGCGCCAGGTACGAATTCAGGTAGATCACCTTCACGCCGCGCGGCAGATCGGCGAAGTTGCAGCCTTCGCCCCAGGCCAGCACGAGATCGGTGCCGGCCGGGAACTGCACCGCGGTGGCGCCGAAAAGCTCGCGCGCGCGCCGCGTGTTCGGGTTCTTGTCCGCCTTGATCAACACGTCGTCCTCGACGCGCTCGCCCGGCTGCGGCAGCCAGTCGGTCTTCACGAAGCTCGTGAAGCGGCCGCCGAGCGCACGCTTGAACGCGTCGAGTTCCTCGTTCGAGGCCCAGCTCGACACCAGCGCGACCGGCTTCTTCGCACCCTCGATCAGGCGCCGCGCCGCATCGGTCGCTGCGGCGAGTTCAACCGGCTTGCCCTTCAGCAGCGCCTGTTCGGCGCGCGGCCGCTCGAAGATCCTGGCGAGGTCGCGGCCCTTGTTGCAGATCCACGGCCCGTTGACGGCGGGGTTCTCGCGCGGAGTCACGCGCGCGATCGACGTGTTCTGTTTCGGGTCGAGCGCGTTGACCTTCCACTCCGGCCGGCGGTGCCAGATGTCGATGTTGCAGCCGCGCTCGCAGGCCGGGCACACCGACGGGGTCGGCTTCAGGTACCAGACGCGCGACTTGTAGAGGAAGTTCTTCGACAGCAGCGCGCCGACCGGGCAGATGTCGACCACGTTGTCCGAGTACGGGTCGGCGGCGAAGGCGCCGTCCTCGCTCGCGCGCACCAGCGAATGATCGCCGCGGCTCTGGATGCCGAGCGAGCACGATTTCGACACCTCGTGCGTGAAGCGCACGCAGCGCGAACAGAAGATGCAGCGCTCGTTGTCGATGATCACGCGCTCCGACAGCGGATGGAACTTGGTCGCCGGCACCTTGGCGTCGACCGACACCGAGCGTTCGCCGTTGTAGGTGTAGTGGTAGTCCTGCAACGTGCACTCGCCGGCCTTGTCGCAGACGCCGCAGTCGACCGGGTGGTTCAGCAGGATCAGCTGCAGCGTTTCCTTGCGCCGCGCGCGCACGCCTTCGCTGTCGGTCAGCACGCGCATGCCCTCGGACACCGGCATGTTGCAGGCGATCTCGATCCAGTTGCCGCCCTTCGGATCCTCGACCTCGACCACGCAGATCCGGCAGTTGCCCGCGACCGACAGGTTCGGGTGCCAGCAGAAGTACGGTATGAAGAAGCCGGCCGCGAGCGCGGCCTGCATCACGGTCTGGTCGCGCTCGGCGTGGACCGGTTGCCCGTTGATGAAGAAGTCAGGCATGCCAGGTCCCTTCCACTTCGAGCGCGCCGTTGCACTTCGAGCGCCTGTTCGCGATGAAGTATTCGAACTCGTCGCGGAACTTGGCGATGATCCCGACCGTCGCGTAGCCGGCCGCGTCGCCCATGCCGCAGATCGTCGTGCCGTCGTTGGCGTTGGAGATCGCCACCAGTCGGTCGATGTCCTCGGGCACGCCCTTGCCCTCGACGATGCGGTCGATGATCCGGTGCATCCAGCCCATGCCCTCGCGGCACGGCGTGCACTGGCCGCACGACTCGTGGTGGTAGAAACGCAGCATCACCTGCAGCAGCCGCACCATGCAGGTGCCCTCGGCAATCGCGATCATCCCGCCCGAGCCGAGCGACGAGCCCGCCTTGTCGAAGGACGCGTGGTCGTAGGTGAGCGGCGCGATGTCTTCGCCGGTCAGCACCTTGGTGGAGATGCCGCCCGGGATCAGCGCCTTCAGCTTCTTGCCGCCGAGCATGCCGCCGCAGTCCTCGTAGATGAACTTGGCGAGCGGGTAGCCGTATTCGACCTCGTACACGCCGGGCTTGTTGACGTGGCCGGAGATCGACACCAGTTGCGTGCCGGGGCTCTTCGCGGTGCCGGTCTTCTTGAACGCTTCGGCGCCGTTGGCGATGATGCCGGTGATGTTCGACAGCGTCTCGACGTTGTTCACCACCGTCGGCCGCTGGTACAGGCCCTTGACCGTCAGCCGCGGCGGGCGGTTGCGCGGATAGCCCTTCTTCCCTTCGATCGACGTCAGCAGCCCCGACGCCTCGCCGCACACGTACGAGCCGGCGCCGCGATAGACGAACAGATCCATCGCGAAGTCGGTGCCGAACAGCGGCACGCCGAGCAGTCCGGCCTCGTACGCCTCGTCGACCGCGCCCTGTAGCCGCCGGTACGGCAGGTCGAATTCGCCGCGGATGTAGACGAAGCTGTGCCGGCAGCCGATCGCGTACGACGTGATCAGCATCGATTCGACCAGCAGGTGCGGCGCGTGCTCGAGGATCCAGCGGTCCTTGAACGTGCCGGGTTCGCCCTCGTCGGCGTTCGCGCACAGGTGGTGCGGCTGGCCGTCGTTGGGCTTGATCACCGCCCATTTGCGCCCCACCGGGAAGGCGGCGCCGCCGTGGCCGAGCAGCCCGGACGCGGTGACTTCCTTGGTCACGTCCTCCGGCTTCATCGAGGTCAGCACCTTGCGCAGCGTCTCGTAGCCGCCGCGCGCGCGGTAGTCGGCGAGCGTGTGCGACGTGGCCGTCACCGGGAAACTCATGATCCACTTCGCGCCGGTCATTTGAGCGACTCCAGCAGCGCGTCCAGCTTCATGCCGCTCAGGTTCTCGTGATAGGTGTCGTTGACCATCACGACCGGGGCGGTGCCGCACGAGCCCAGGCACTCGACGGTGGACAGCGTGAACCGTCCATCGGGCGTGGTCTGTCCCGGCTCGATCTTCAGGCGCTTCTGCAGCATGTCGAGCGCGCGCTCGGCGCCGCGCATCGAGCAAGTGACGTTGTGGCACACCTGCAAGTGCCAGCGCCCGATCGGCTTGCGGCGGAACTGCGTGTAGTAGGACAGCACCTGCTCGATCTGCATGCGCGGCACGCCGATGTACGTCGTCAGCGCGGCGATGTCCTCGTCGGCAACGTAGCCCCTCTCCTCCTGGATGCGGCGCAGGCTCGGCAGCACCAGCGACGACTCGAAACCCTCCGGCAGCCGCTTCTTCAGCTGCTCGAAGTACGGCGCGAGCTTGGCAACGACAGAGCTCATGTTGCCCCCTTCGCGCTTCGCACTGTCCCCCCGAGGGGGAGCGAGCGCCTTCGGAACGGCCGTGCGGCGCTCATCGATCGCACTCCCCGCCGATCATGTTGATCTGGCCGAAGGTGGGGATGATGTCGGCGAGCTGCCCGCCGTCGAGCATCAGGTGTGCGCCGCCCAGGTGCACGAAGCTCGGCGCGCGCACATGCACCTTGTACGGCGTGCCGCTGCCGTTGCTGACCAGGTAGAAGCCGAGTTCGCCGTTGGCCGCCTCGTGCGCGACGTAGATGTCGCCGGCCGGCACCTGCGGACCCTCCATGATCAGCTTGAAGTGGTTGATCAGGGACTCGATTTCCGTGTACACGAAGCGCTTCTCGGGCAGCGTGCAACGCCGGTCGTCGACGTTGATCGGGCCGGGCTCGAGCATGTCGACGAGCTGCCGGATCATGTGCTTCGACTCGTCGATCTCGCGCATCCGCACGAAGTAGCGGTCGTAGTTGTCTCCCTTGATGCCGACCGGGATCTCGAAATCGAGCTCGGGGTAGGCCAGGTAGGGGGTGTCCTTGCGCAGGTCGCGCGGCACGCCGGTGGAGCGCAGCACCGGGCCGGTGAAGCCCCAGTTGACCGCGGTTGCGCTCGACAGGACACCGACGTTGCGCATGCGGTCGATGAAGATCCGGTTGCGGTCGACCAGGCCGTGCACGCGGCCGAGGAAATCGTCCGACTGCACGAGGATCTCTTCCAGGCGCTTGAGCCAGCCGTCGGGCAGGTCGCGTGCCAGCCCGCCGATGCGGCCGTAGGTGTAGGTCACGCGCGCGCCGGTCAGGTCCGCGATGTGCTCGTACATCGCGTCGCGGATCGTGACCAGGTACAGGAACGCGGTCATCGCCCCGAGTTCCATCAGCGCGGCGGCGGTGCAGGTCAGGTGATCGACGATGCGCGAGTACTCCGCCAGCAGCGTGCGCAGGACCTTGCAACGCCGCGTGATCTCGATCCCGATCAGCCTTTCCACCGCGTCGCAGTAGGTGAAGTCGTTCAGCAGCGCGGACACGTAGTTCAGCCGGTCGACGTACGGGATCAGGTTGTGCCAGGTGTGGTCCTCGCACTCCTTCTCGAATCCGCGGTGCAGGTAACCCGGGTGGATGTCCGTGCGCACGACCCGCTCGCCGTCGAGCTCGGCGATGATCTGCACCGTGCCGTGCGTGGCCGGATGCGAAGGACCGATGTTGACGATGACGTGGTCTTCGCTGATCGGCTGGCTGAAGGCCGGTCGGACGGGATTGGGAAGGTTCAGGTCCATGGTCTACGAGCGATACGGCACGAGGGGCTGCTCCTGCTGCTTCGGATAGTCCTTGCGCAGCGGGTGGCCCTGGAAGCCTTCGTACAAGAGCACCGGCCGCAGGTCCGGATTGCCGCGGAACCCGATGCCGTACATTTCGTGGCATTCGCGCTCCATGAAGCGCGCCGAGCCGTACAGCGACACCAGCGAATCGACCGTGGGGTCGGACTCGTCCACGCGTGCCTTCACGCGTACGCGCGCGAAGTGCCGCGTCGAATAGAAGTGCCACACGACCTCGAAGCGCGGCGTCTGGCCCAGCCAGTCGACCGCCGTCACGTCGCTGAACAGATCGAAATCGAATTCGCCCTTCAGCCGCTGCGCGGTGGCGAGCACGGCATCCGGCGCGACGAACACGACCAGCGTGCCCTGCGCGATCGCCGCGTCCTGTGCCGCCGGCAGGCGCTCCTTCACCCTTTCGAGCACGTTCATCGTCAGAATTCCCGCGTGATGATCGGGTGCTTGCCGCGCGCGATCTTGTCCTGCAGCTGCATGATTCCGTCGATCACCATCTCCGGGCGCGGCGGGCAGCCGGGGATGAACACGTCGACCGGAATGATCTTGTCGATGCCGGCCACCGCGGCATAGTTCTGGTAGAAGCCGCCGCTCGAGGCGCACACACCGAACGCCATCACCCACTTGGGCTCGCACATCTGCTCGTAGACCTTCAGCAGGATCGGCGCCTGCTTGTGGGTGACCGTGCCGACCACCATCAGCAGGTCCGCCTGGCGCGGCGAGAAGCGCGGCAGCGCGGCGCCGAAGCGGTCGGTGTCGTACGGCGTGCCGCTGACCGCCATGAACTCCATCGCGCAGCAGGCGGTGACGAACGGGTAGGGGAACAGCGAGAACTTGCGCGCCCACCCTGCCAGCTCGTCCTTCTTGGTCGTGATGTACTCGAACGCGGCGCTCTTCTGGCGCTGCGCCGGCACGATCGGGATCGATTTCGCGTTCATCACTCCGTCACCGCCTCGAGCAGGCGCGCCTTGTAGACGTACAGCAGGATCAGGACCAGCAGCACCATGAAGATCGCGAAGGTCGCGAGCATGAAACCGGTCATCGGCTGCGCGCCGAGCGCCCAGATGAACAGGAACACTGTCTCCAGGTCGAACAGGATGAAGACGATCGCCACCGCGTAGTACTTGGCCGGCACCGCCTTGACGTTCTGCGTCTCGACCGGCGTGGCCCCGCATTCGAACGGCTCGAGCTTGGTCGCGCTGTCGACCGGCTTCGGCCCGAGCAGCTTGTTCAGCAGCAGCGTGAGAGCGACGAAACCCAGGATCGCCACCATGTACAGCAGAAAGACGGCATAGGGGTTCATCGCAGATCCTGGGTATGGGAAGCCGTCGTTCGACCGCTCGGCCGCCTGGGCTCACTCGTTGGGCATGGCCCTCGCATCTTCGACTGCAGGGCCATCGCTGGCTCCTGTGATCTTCCCTGGAAGTCTTGCCGGGCGCTGGTGCCGGCTGATCATTATTTCGGTCCGGTGCAACCGTAGGCGCTCCGGGCACCTCCCCTTTTGATGGTGGTCAAGCGGAAGCGGACGCGCGCGGGGAGTGTTTGATTTAGGTGGCGCGCACTGCGCTCATCGAGGCGAAACGCGCGCCTGGCCCTGCGCCGTAGCGGGAAATTCAGAGGTAGCGCAGATACAGGTACGCATGGCTGATGACGATCGACAGCAGCATCAGCGGGAACGCGACCTTCAGGAACTCGACGAAGCGAAAACCGGTGCCGGCGCGCTCAGCCAACCCGGCCACGACGAGGTTGGCCGATGCGCCGATCAGCGTGCCGTTGCCGCCCAGGCACGCGCCGAGCGAAAGCGACCACCACAGCGGCTGCAGCGCGTGCTCGCCGCCGAAGATTGGCGCCATCGACTTGATCAGCGGGATCATCGTCGCCACGAACGGAATGTTGTCGATGAAGGCCGACAGGATCGCCGACGCCCACAGGATCGCCAGCGTGGTCACGTTGAAGTCGCCGCCGGTGGCCCGCAGCAGGTGCTCCGCCATCCAGTGAATGACGCCGGTCTTCTCCAGCCCGTGCACCAGCACGAACAGGCCGAGAAAGAACATCAGCGTGATCCACTCGGCCTCGGACAGCGCCGCATGCACGTTATGCGACTGCTTTTCCGGGTCGCGGCCGAGGTTGTCCAGCAGCAGCAGCGCGGCAGCGCCGAACATCGCGATCGTCGCCGGGTCGATCTGAGTCTGTCGCTGCAGCATGAAGCCCGCGATCACGAGCGCGATCACGGCGAGCGACTGCTTCAGCAGCCGCGCGTCCGTGATCGCCTCGCGCTCGACGAAGTCCATCACGCGCTGGCGGTGCTCGGCATCCGTCGTCAGATGCTTTCCCCAGACGAACCACAGCGGCACCATCGTCGCCGCCATCACGACGATGATCACCGGCGTCAGGTGCAGCACGAAGTCGTTGAACGTCAGACCGGCGGCCGAGCCGATCATGATGTTGGGCGGATCGCCGATCAGCGTGGCGGTGCCGCCGATGTTGGACGCGAAGATCTGCGCGAACAGGTACGGATACGGCTTGACCTTCAGCTGGTCGGTGATCAGCAGGGTCACCGGCACCGTCAGCAGCACGGTGGTCACGTTGTCGAGGAACGCCGAGAACACCGCGGTGACGATCGACATCATCAGCAGAATGCCCCACGGACTGGCGTTGACCTTCTTTGCCGACCAGATTGCGACGTACTGGAACAGGCCCGAGCGGCGCGTGATGTTGACGATCAGCATCATCCCGAGCAGCAGGCCGAGCGTGTTGAAGTCGACCGCCCGCAGCGCCTCTGCCTGCGTGAGAACCCCGAGCAGGATCAGCAGTCCGGCGCCGAGCAGCGCCAGGATCGCGCGGTTGACCTTGTCCGTCATGATCAGCGCGTAGGTCCCGACGAACAGGACCACGGCGATCCAGAGCGGGTTCAAGCCGAAGATCGCAGACGCCGCGTGCGTTGCCTGACCTTGCATGAGTCTCCTCCGACACACTGCGCCGGCGCCTGCGCCGGCGTCTTGTTGTTATTTCTGCAGGGCGTTCAGCACGTCGCGTGCCGACACCATGCCCACCAGCCGGTTCGTTTCTCGCTCCACCACCGGCACGTTGCTGGCACCTCGATACAGCAGCAGCACGATCTCGCTCGGCGAAGTGTCGGGATGCACGACGTGCTCCGCCTTCACCATCAGCTGGCGCACCGGCGTGTCGGCCACCGCGCGCATCAGCTGGCGCAGGTGATCGAGCGAATCGGGAACGAAGCTCAGGTCCTCGAGGCCGAAGCCGATCAGCGCCGCCTTCGGCAGCAGCGATCCGAGCACCCGGTCGAGCTTGAGCATCCCGATCAGACGGTTGTCGTCGTCGACCACCGGCAGATCGGTTACATGATGGGTCAGCAGGCGGCGCGTGGCCTCGCCGACGACGTCGCCGCCCTTGAGCGACACGAACTCGGTGCGATAGATCGGCACGGCACTCATCGCGGGTCCCCCTGGGCTATTGCAGGGACGCCGTTCAGAATGCCGCCCCTGCTAGGTTTCTTGAAGTGGGGCGAGTTTAGCCGCGCGCATCGCGTGCGGCACGCGCGGCGCGGTCAGCCGTGCAGGCTCTGGTACTTGGCCAGCAGTTCGTCCTTCGACTCCTTGTGTGCCGGGTCGGGAACGATGCAGTCGGCCGGGCACACGAGCACGCACTGCGGCTCGTCGTGCGCGCCGACGCACTCGGTGCACTTCGCCGGATCGATCACGTAGATCGGTGACCCGGCCGTGATCGCCTGGTTCGGGCACGGCTCCACGCAGGCATCGCAGGCAGTGCAGTCGTCGTTGATGATCAGTGCCATGACAGTCTCCTGTGGATCGGGTGCGTCGGCTCGACCGGCATCGGCCAAGAACCTATCTTAAAACCCCCGGTGGTCGCGGCGGGGCCGCATTGGGCACAGAGCTAGGCACGGCAAGGGGACCATTGCTCATGCAAGGACCCGAGCCGCAACAACGCTATGTGCCCAATGCGACCCCGCCCCGCAGGGTTGCGAAGATAAGCCGGCGTCTGCGGTGTTGGCAGGCTTGGCCGTAGGCGCCGCTACTGTCCTGCGCCTGCCGCCTAGCATCCACCGGCTTCTCTTCGCAACGCGATCCATCGGGGATCTTGAGATAGGTTCTAGGCAAGCTCGCCGGTGTACGAGCGCAGCGCCTTCATGTAGTTGGCGCGCTCGAACGCATCGGGGTCGGGGCAGGACTGTTGCGACAGCGACCCCTTCAGCTGCGCAACCGAATCGTATTCGCGCTCCGCCATCCATGCCTGCACGCCGCGCACCAGCGTGCCGACGTGCGACGGTCCCTTCGTCAGCAGGCTGCTGGCCAGCATCACGCAGTCGGCGCCGGCGAGCAGCAGCTTCAGCACGTCGTCTGCGGTATGGGCGCCGCCAGTGGCGGCCAGGCTGGCGTCGACGCGACCGCGCAGGATCGCGATCCAGCGCAGCGCCAACCGCAGCTCGTCGGAGGTCGACAGCACGAGGTGCGGCGCGACCTCCAGCTCGTCGAGCAGGATGTCGGGCTGCAGGAAGCGGTTGAACAGCACCAGCCCTTTCGCGCCCGCTTTCGTCAGCCGCGCCGCCATGTTGGCCATCGCGCTGAAGTAAGGCGCGACCTTGACCGCGACCGGCACGCTGACCTGCTGCGTGACGGACTGCACCAGATCGACGTAGCGCTGCTCGACTTCGCTGCTGGTGTCGTCGATGCTGGCGGCGAGGAAGTACACGTTCAGCTCGATCGCATCCGCGCCGGCCTCCTGGAACCGATGCGCGATGCTGGTCCAACCGCCCGGCGTGTAGCCGTTCAGGCTCGCGATCACCGGCACCGACAACGCCTTCTTCGCGTCGCCGATCAGCTGCAGGTACTTGTCCGGGCCGGTGCTGTACTGCATCTCCGGGAAGAATCCCTGCGCCTCCGGCGACAGCTCGGCCCCGTACTCCATCAGGTTGTGCGCGGACATCTCGTCGTGCTCGATCTGCTCCTCGAACAGGGACGGCAGCACGACCGCCGCGATGCCGGCGTCCTGCAGCCGCTTCAGGCTGTCGATGGAGCTCGTCAGCGGCGAAGCCGACGCCACGATCGGATGCTTCAGCTCGAGCCCGAGGTAGCGGGTGCGCAGATCGACGGTCATACCCGACCTCCGCGCAGCGCCGTCCATTTCCCCTCCCCTTCAAGGGGGCGCAGGCGGGGTTTCACGAAGCAACGCTTCGTGCCGCCGGAGCGGCGCGCGCCTGCAGGCGCGCGACTGGACCGGGGAAGGGGTAGGGATGGGGTTCTCATGACGAAGCCTCCTCCGGTTTCGCTGCCTTGGGTTGTTCGTCGCCGCCCTCCTGCTTCGGCGGCGCGTGCTCCTCGGTCACCACGCGATGCACGCCGGCCACCTGTTCGTACAGCTGCCAGCGCGCATCGGCGTCGTGCTGCGCGGCCTTCAGCAACTGCTTGGCGCGCACCGGATCCGACTGCGCCAGCATCGCATAGCGGCCCTCCTTCATCACGAACTGCTCGAGCGGCTGCGTCGGCTTGCGCGAATCGAGCTTCAGCGGCTGGTCCGATCCGCCCATGCCGAGCCGCGGATCGTAGTGATAGAGCGTCAGGTAGCCGCTCTTCACCGCGTCGCGCTGGTGGCTCATGCCGGTGGTCATGTCGATGCCGTGCGCGATGCAGTGGCTGTAGGCGATGATCAGCGACGGCCCCGGCCACGATGCGGCTTCCTGGAACGTTCGCACCGTCTGCACCGGGTTCGCACCCATCGCGACCTGCGCGACGTACACGTTGCCGTACGCCATCGCGATCATGCCGAGGTCCTTCTTGCCGATCGGCTTGCCGGCAGCGGCGAACTTGGCGACCGCGCCTCTGGGCGTGGCCTTCGACGCCTGCCCGCCGGTGTTGCTGTAGACCTCGGTGTCGAGCACCAGGATGTTGACGTTCTTGCCGCTGGCGAGCACGTGGTCGAGCCCGCCGTAGCCGATGTCGTACGCCCAGCCGTCGCCGCCGACGATCCACACGCTGCGCACGACCAGGCTGTCGGCGATTGACGCCAGCCGCGCCGCCTCGGGGAAGCGCAGCGTGCGCAGGATGTCCTTCAGGTTCTTCACGCGCTCGCGCTGCGCTTTGACCTGCTCGTCGTTGTCCTGCGGTGCGGTGAGCAGCCCGTCGGCGAGTTCGTCGCCGATCTCGCCGCGCAGTTCGCGCACCAGCGTTTCGGCGAGGCTCCTCTGCGCGTCGATCGCCAGCCGCATGCCGAGCCCGAACTCGGCGTTGTCCTCGAACAGGCTGTTGGCCCACGCGGGTCCCTGGCCGTCGGCGTTCTTGGCGTAAGGCGTGGTCGGCAGGTTGCCGCCGTAGATCGACGAGCAGCCGGTCGCGTTGGCGATCATCAGCCGGTCGCCGTACAGTTGAGACAAGAGCTTGAGATAGGGCGTTTCGCCGCAGCCGTTGCACGCGCCCGAGTATTCGAACAGCGGCCGGCGCAATTGCGAGCCGCGCAGCCCGTCGATCTTGTCGAACGACGGCCGATGCTCGGGCAGCGACAGGAAGAACTCGTAGTTGGCGCGCTCGACTTCCAGGTGCTCGAGCTTCGGCTGCATGTTGATCGCCTTGTGCTTGACCACCTGCTTGCTGCGCGTCGGGCACACGTCCACGCAGATGCCGCAGCCGGTGCAGTCTTCCGGCGCGACCTGCAGGCTGTACAGCATGCCTTCGAGCCCGCTGCCGTCCTTGCGCGACCACGGCACCGCCTTGAACGTCGCCGGCGCGCGCTTCATGTCCTCCGGCGTCAGCACGGTCTGGCGGATCGCCGCGTGCGGGCACGCGAGCGGGCAGATCGCGCACTGGGTGCAGATCGTCTCGTCCCAGATCGGGATCTCGTGCGCGATGCTGCGCTTTTCCCACTGCGTGGTCGCGGTCGGGAACGTGCCGTCGACCGGCATCGCGGACACCGGCAAGAGGTCGCCCTTGCCGTCGAGCATCATCGCGGTCACGCGCTGCACGAAATCCGGCGCGGCGCGAGGCACGATCGGCCGGCGCGACAGCAGCGAATCGGCGCGCTCCGGCACCTTGACCTGGTGCATCGCCGCCAGCGACGCGTCGACCGCGGCGAAATTGCGGGCGAGCACCGTTTCGCCGCGCTTGCCGTAGGTCTTGCGGATCGCGTCCTTGATCTTCGCGATCGCCTCCTCGCGCGGCAGGATGCCGGAGATCGCGAAGAAGCACGCCTGCGTGACCGTGTTGATGCGGCCCGCGAGTCCGGCCTGCCTGGCGACCGTCAGCGCGTCCACGACATAGAACTTCAGCTTCTTCTCGAGGATCTGCTGCTGCGCTTCGCGCGGCAGCTTGCCCCACACCTCGTTCGGCCCGTACGGGCTGTTCAGCAGGAAAGTCGCGCCGGGGCGCGCCAGCGCCAGCACGTCGAGCTTTTCCATGAACTCGAACTGATGGCAGGCGATGAAGTCGGCCTGCCGGATCAGGTAGGTCGACTCGATCGCCTTCGGGCCGAACCTGAGGTGCGACACCGTGATCGCGCCCGACTTCTTGCTGTCGTAGACGAAGTAGCCCTGCGCGGACAGCGGCGTGTTCTCGCCGATGATCTTGACCGTGTTCTTGGTCGCGCCGACCGTGCCGTCGGCGCCCAGCCCGTAGAACACCGCGCGCGTGACGCCTTCCGGCTCGGTATCGAAGTCCTCGTCCCATTTCAGCGACAGGCGCGTGACGTCGTCGGTGATGCCGACGGTGAAGTGCCGCTTCGGCTTGTTCTGCTGCAGTTCGTCGAGCGCGGCCTTGGCCATCGCCGGCGTGTATTCCTTCGACGACAGCCCGTAGCGGCCGCCGACGACGCGCGGGACCGACGCGCCGTCCCAGCACTCGGCCAGCGCGGTGACGACGTCCTGATAAAGCGGCTCGCCGATCGCGCCCGGCTCCTTGGTGCGGTCGAGCGCGGCGATCGCGCGCACCGTCTTCGGCAGCGTGTCGACGAACGCTTGCGCATCGAACGGGCGGTACAGTCGCACCGCCACGAGACCCACCTTCTCGCCCGCGGCGACGAGCTTGTCGACCGCCTCGCGCGACGCACCGACGCCCGAGCCCATCTGCACCAGCACGCGCTCGGCGTCGGGCGCGCCAAAATAGTCGAATAGCCCGTAACGCCGCCCGGTCAGCTTCTCGAAGCGGTCCATCGATGCGCGCACGATGCCCGGCACCGCCGCATAGAACGGGTTGCAGGCCTCGCGCGCCTGGAAGAACACGTCGGGGTTCTGCGCCGATCCGCGCAGCACCGGGTTGTCCGGGTTCAGCGCGCGCGCGCGGTGTGCCTCGATCAGCTTCTCGTCGACCAGTTCGCGCACCTCTTCCTCGAACAGCAGCTCGATCTTGTTGACCTCGTGGCTGGTGCGAAAGCCGTCGAAGAAGTGCAGGAACGGCACGCGTGACGCCAGCGTCGACATGAACGCGATCATCGCCATGTCCTGCGCTTCCTGCACGCTGGCGGACGCCAGCAGCGAGAAACCGGTGGTGCGCGCCGCCATCACGTCGCTGTGGTCGCCGAAGATCGACAGCGCGTGGGTCGCCAGCGTGCGCGCGGCGATATGGAACACCGCCGGCGTCAGCTCGCCCGCGATCTTGAACATGTTGGGCAGCTTCAGCAGCAGGCCCTGCGACGCGGTGAAGGTGCAGGTCAGCGCGCCGGCCTGCAGCGAGCCGTGCACCGCGCCGGCGGCACCGGCCTCGCTCTGCATCTCGATCACCTGCGGCACCATGCCCCAGATGTTCTTCTGCCCCGACGCCGACCAGGCGTCGGCCAGCTCCCCCATCGTCGACGACGGCGTGATCGGATAGATCGCGATCACCTCGCTGGTCAGGTGGGCAATCCGTGCCGCGGCCTCGTTGCCGTCCAGTACGTGTGCGCGTTCGGTCATGGTTCGT
>JBAIYN010000449.1:0-4306 GCA_037915775.1 Burkholderiales bacterium
GTCGCGCGGATCCGCCAGAGCACGCTGCGGCGCATGCTCGAGACGATCCGGGAACAGGACAGCATCCATCGTCGCGCCGGATCGGTGCATGGCTGCGCGCTCTTTCGCGGTGCCGAGATGCTGATGTTCGTCGAGGACGTCGGGCGCCACAACGCGATCGACACGATCTCGGGCTGGATGGCGCTGCATGGAATCGACGGTGCCGACAAGGTCTTCTTCACCACGGGGCGGCTGACGAGCGAAATGGTGATGAAGTCGGCGCAGATCGGCGTACCGATCATCGTGTCGCGCAACGGCGTCACCGCGATGGGCTTCGAGCTGGCCAGCCGTCTCGGCATCACGCTGTTCGGTCGCGCGGCCAACCGCCACTTCCTCTGCTATACGGGAGCGGAGCGCTTCGATTCGGAGCCAGAGCCGCAGCGTGCGCCGGTGCGCGTGGTGTCCGGTTAGACCAGCCCTTCGAACAGCCACACGTCGACCGGCTCGCCCGCCGCGACCGATCCCTGCTCGTGGTTCAGTACCACGAGGCAGTTGGCCTCGCTCATGCTGCGCAGAATTCCTGCGCCCTGTGAGCCGGTGATCTCGACCTGCCAGACGCCGTCGGGCGCCCGCTCGACGCGGCCGCGCTGGAACTCGCTGCGGCCCGGCCGCTTGCGGATCGCCCGCACGCAGCGCGCCTGCAGCACCGGTAGCGGCTCCGGCTGCGCGCCCGCGAGCCGCAGCAGCGCGTCGCGCGCGAGTACGTAGAAGGTGACCAACGCTGCCACCGGGTTGCCGGGGAGCGCGAACAACCACGCCGTGCGCCCGGACCCTGCTTTCAAGGGGCCGAAGGCGAACGGTCGCCCGGGACGCATCGCAACCTTCCAGAATGCGACCTTTCCCGTGCGATCCAGCACATCGCGCGTGTAGTCGGCGTCCCCCGCGCTGACGCCGCCGCTGGTCAGCACGACGTCGGCCTGATCCACCGCGGCCTGCAGAGTCGACTGCAGCGCCTGCGGATCGTCGCGCACGAGACCGAGGTCGATCACCTGCATGCCGAGCCGCTGCAGCGCGCCGCGCAGGCTGTACCGATTGCTGTCGTAGATGCAGCCCGCGTCGAGCGGTTGGCCGAGCGTGCGGATTTCATTGCCGGTCGAGAAGAGCGCGACCCGCAGCCGCCGCACCACCGCTATCCGCTCGATGCCGAGGGAAGCGATCAGCCCGAGATCCGCCGGCCGCAGCGCGCGACCCGCGTGCAACGCGGGCTTGCCGCGCGCCAGATCCTCGCCGCGCCGGCGGCGATTCTCGCCGGCCCTGATCGCGCCGGGCTCGATCCGCACCCGTTCGCCATCGACGCGGCACAGTTCCAGCGGCACCACGGTGTCGAGTCCGGCCGGCATCACCGCGCCGGTCATGATGCGCACGCATTGCCCCGCGCCGACCGCGCCGTCGAAGGCGGCGCCGGCGAAGATCGTGCCGACCGCGCGCAGTTCGGTCGTGGCGTCCGCGCGCAGGTCGCCCGATGCGAAGGCGTAGCCGTCCATCGCCGAGTTGTCGTGCGCCGGCACGTCGATCGGCGACACGATGTCCGCCGCCAGTACGCGCCCCAGGGCCTCGTGCAGCGCAACCTCCTGCGATTCGCGGATCGGCTGCAGCGCGGCGGCGATTTCGGCGCGCGCCTGCGCGACGCTGAGGTTCGATTCACCCGCGGCGAGCGGGGAGGGTCCGAGTTCCGACATCTGGCGACCGCGTGCGGCACCTGCGCGACGATGCCCGATTATCCCTCGCCGGGCGGCGCATACATTCCCGCGTCGCGCCCGCGGGCTATGCGCTTATGCAGTCCGGTTCATATCGTCAGCACGGTACCGCGAACCTAGACTTCCGCGCTCGTGATCCGGTGTCGATGTTGATGAATCCGTTTGCCGACAGCGTCCTGCTCGCCCTGCACCTGATCACGAATGCCGACGCCAATCTGCTTGGCATCGTGGGGCTGTCGCTGCGCGTCAGCACGACCGCGTGCGCGATCGGCGCGATCATCGGGATCGCGCTGGGCATGTGGCTGGCGATCGCGCGCGTGCCGCTGAAGTACGGGGTGGTGTGGGCGGTGAACACGCTGCTGGCGCTGCCGTCGGTGGTGGTCGGCCTGATCGTCTATCTGCTGCTGTCGCATACCGGGCCGCTCGGATCCTTCGGCATCCTGTTCACCCCGGCGGCGATGATCGTTGCACAGAGCATCCTCGTGGTTCCCCTGTTCGCGGCGCGGTCGCGCCGGCTGCGGATCGACGGGTTGCAGGAGGGGGGTGACCAGTTGCGCTCGCTCGGCGCGAGCCCGCTGCAGAGCGCGCTGTTGATGCTGGTGCACGAGCGCTTCGGCCTGCTGACCATCGTGCTGACCGGGTTTGGCCGCGCGGTGTCCGAGGTCGGCGCCGTGATGGTGGTCGGCGGCAACATCGAGGGCTTCACGCGCGTGATGACGACCGCGATCGCGCTGGAGACAAGCAAGGGCGATCTGCCGCTCGCGCTCGCGCTCGGGATCGTGCTGTTGGGCGTGGTCGGCAGCGTCAATCTCGTGATCGGGCTGATGCAGCGTCGCAGCCCGGTCGCGCGCGAAGCCTTTGCATGAGGCGGATGTTGGCCGCGCGCAGTTCGTGATGCAGAACCCGCCCCCGATTCCGCTGGTGCGCCTGGATCGCGCGACGGTCCGGTTCGACGACGTGATTGCGCTGCGCGACGTCAGCCTGACGCTGCATCGGGGCGAGCGCCTCGCGCTCGTCGGCGCCAACGGCTCGGGTAAGACCACGCTGCTGCGCCTGCTGCACGGCCTGCTGCGCGACACAACGGGTGCGCGCGAGACCTTCCCGCTGCAGCCGGAAGGGCGGCGACCGGCGGCCGCGATGATGTTCCAGCGCCCGTTCCTGCTGCGTGTGTCGGCGCGCTGGAACGTATTGCCGGCGCTGTGGCTGCACGGCGTGCGCGACCGGGCCGAACGCGAGCGGCGCTGCCATCGGGCCCTGCAGCGAGTCGGGCTCGACCACGTCGCTCATCGCCCCGCGACGAAGCTGTCCGGCGGGCAGCAGCAACGGCTCGCGCTGGCCCGCGCCTGGGCGGTCGAACCGGACATCCTGCTTCTCGACGAGCCGACCGCGAATCTCGATCCGGGCGGCAAGCGCGAGGTCGAGGCGCTGATCGAGGAAATCGCGCGCGACGGCGTGACCGTCGTGATCAGCACGCACAACCTCGGCCAGGCCAAGCGCCTGGCCACGCGCGTCGCCTACCTCGAAGCCGGCCGCATCGTCGTCGATCTGCCGGTCGAACGCTTCTTCACCGAGCGGCTTCCGCACGAAGCCGAGCAATTCCTGAAAGGAGAACTGCCGTGGATCTGATCAAACGGATGCGCCGTATCCTGACGGTCTCGATGCTGGCCGTCGCGTCGCTGGCGTCGGCCGCCGCGTGGGCGCAGGACAAGTTCATCGTGATGGCGTCGACCACGTCGACCGAGCAGTCCGGGCTGTTCTCGCACCTGCTGCCGGCGTTCAAGCAGGCGACCGGAATCGACGTGCGAGTGGTGGCGGTCGGCACCGGCCAGGCGCTCGACATGGGCCGCCGCGGCGACGCGGACGTGGTGTTCGTGCACGACACCGCGGCCGAGGAGAAGTTCGTCGCCGAGGGCTATTCGGTCAAGCGCCTGCCGGTCATGTACAACGATTTCGTCTTGATCGGACCGAAGTCGGATCCGGTCGGCGTGCGCGGCAACAACATCGCGGCCGCGCTGAAGAAGCTGGCGTCCAGCGACGCATCGTTCATTTCCCGCGGCGATCGCAGCGGAACGCATTCCGCCGAACTGCGCATGTGGAAGCTGGCGGGCGTCGACATCGACGCCAGGAAACCGGCGGGTTACAAGCCCTGCGGCTGCGGGATGGGGCCGGCGCTCAACATCGCCGCGTCGGCCAACGCGTATGTGCTGTCCGACCGCGGCACCTGGCTGTCGTTCAAGAATCGCGGCGATCTGACGATCCTGGTCGAGGGCGACAAGAGCATGTTCAACCAGTACGGGGTGATGGTCGTGAATCCGGCGAAGTTCCCGCACGTGAAGCAGGCGCTGGCGCAGGCCTTCGTCGACTGGGTCGTGTCGCCGGCCGGCCAGGCCACGATCGCCAGCTACAAGATCAACGGCGAGCAATTGTTCTTCCCGAACGCGGGAAGTTGAGCCGGGGTTGCATGCGCCGCTGAAGCGGCGATTGCGCCGGGCGCGCAAGGGTCGTTATCGACTACGCTCGCGGAATGCGAGCCCGCGGCGTTCACCTGCAGTACAGCTTCCAGCCCGGCG
>JBAIYN010000169.1:0-2923 GCA_037915775.1 Burkholderiales bacterium
CGAGTCCCCGAAAGCCTGCTGCAGTTGCGCGAGCAGCGGCAGCGGGTCGTGGTCGTTGAGGAAGCGCATGGTCTCTCCGGGATGCAGCGCCTTCAGGGCGCCGAAGATCGCGGCGTGGCGAAAGCGCTTGGCGATGCCGCGGGCGTCGAAGGTGTGCACCGCGTCGATCATCTTCAGTTCGGTCATTTCGGTTCTCCTTGAAGCGGGTGGCAGCGCGCGCCGCCACCCGGTGGTCCAACGATGGTTATTCGGCGGCCGGGACAGCGACCGGGACGCCCGCGGCCGCGCGCCGCTTGCCGAGCAGCCGCGCCGCGTAGAGGGCGAGCGCGACGCCGCCGATGCTGAACACGATGTCGCCCGGCACCCGGAGCCACACCAGCCGTTCCATCAGCGCCGAGTGGACGATTTCCGGCGAACGGGCGTACCAGAGGCCGACGTCGAGCGAGGCGATCGCCTGGACGATGCCCGCGGGAACGAGGGACATGAACACCATCATCGCGAGGCCGACGTTCAGGCCGCCGAAGGTCCACGCCAGCAGGCGTTCGCTGTGCACGCTCCGTGCGAAGAGGCCGCGCAGGCAGAACAGCAGCAGTCCGATGCCGAGCATCCCGTACACGCCGAACAGCGCGGCGTGGCCGTGCGCCGGCGTCAGGTTCAGGCCCTGCACGAAGTACAGCGAGGCCGGCGGATTGATCGCGAAGCCGAGCAGGCCCGCGCCCACGGTGTTCCAGAAGCCGACGGCGACGAAGAACAGGATCGGCCAGCGATAGGCCTGCACCCACGGCGCGGCGCGGCTGCGCTTGTAGTTGTTCCAGCCCTCGATGCCGAGCAGCGCCAGGGGGACGACCTCGAGCGCGGAGAAGACGGCGCCGACGGCGATGACCGAGGTCGGCGTGCCGGTCCAGTACAGGTGGTGCAGCGTGCCCAGGATGCCGCCGAACAGGAAGACGATGGTCTCCGCGACGATGGCGCGGTTGGCGCTCGCCGCGCGGACCAGGCCGAGCCGCGTGAAGATCAGCGCGATGACGGCCGTGGCGAACACCTCGAAGAAGCCTTCCACCCACAGGTGCACCAGCCACCACCGCCAGTACTCGACCATCGCGTAGTGCGTGCGCTGGCCCCAGGTCAGCGACGTCGCGTAGAACATGCCGATGCAGGTTGCCGACAGCAGCACCATCGCGATGAGGCCGCGCGTCTCCGACGGCCGCTTGATCGCCGGCCACAGCGCACGGGCGAGCAGCGTCAGCCAGAAGAGCAGGCCGACGAACAGCAGGATCTGCCAGAAGCGGCCCATGCCCGTGAACTCGAGGCCCTGGGAGCCGAACCAGAAGTTGAAGTCGAAGCCCGCGCGCTGCAGCGCGCCCAGCCACCCGGTCAGCGTGGAGCCGACGACGACGATGATGAGCGCCCAGAACAGCAGGTCGACCCCGAGCTTCTGGAACTTCGGCTCGTGGCCGGCGAGCAGCGGCGCGATGTAGAGGCCCGCGGCCAGCCAGGCGGTGGCGATCCAGAAGATGCCGAACTGCGTGTGGATGTTGCGCGCGGAGCTGTAAGGCAGCACTTCGGAGATCGGCAGGCCGAAGAACGCGGTGCCCTCGACCGCGTAATGGGCGGCGATGGCGCCGAAGCCGATCTGCGCCAGAAACAGCCCGATCACGACGAAGAAGTACTTGCGCGTCGCGAGCATCGACGGTGTCGCCTTCGCGCCGAACAGCGGGTCGGCCTTGGGCGGCGTCGGATCCGCTTCGTCACGATGGGCGCTGTGGTACCAGACCATCGCCGCGACGCCGGCGATCAGCAGGATGATCGACAGCATCGACCACACCGAGCTGCTGGTCGTCAGCGTGTTGCCGACGATCGGCTCGTGCGGCCAGTTGCTGGTGTAGGACAGGTTCTGCTCGCCGGGGCGGTCGGTGGAGGCCGACCAGCTCGACCAGAAGAAGAACGCCGCAAGCGCCTGCCGGTCCCCGACCCGCGGCAGCGCGTTTTCCGGCATCGCATACTGCTCGCGCAGCTTCGCGAGGCCCTGCTCGGAGCCGAAGAGGTCGACGAAGTGCTTCTGGACACGCGCGATCGCCTCCGCCCGCTCGGCCGACACCCGCACGGTGTTGGTCGCGGCGTCGAACGTGTTGGTGCGCATCTCCTTCTTGACCAGAGCGTCGACGACGGCCTTGTCCACCGTCCCGAGCGTCGCGTAGTCGGCAGCGAACTGCTTCCGCGCCAGCACCTCGCGCAGCGCGATGGCTTCGCGATGCAGCCAGTCGGCCGACCAGTCGGGCGCGACGTACGCCCCGTGGCCCCACACCGACCCCAGCTGCTGGCCGCCCGCGGCGCGCCAGGCGCGCTGCCCGTCTTCCACCTGCTCGGCGGTGTACAGCACCGCCCCCTCGTTCACCTTGAACTCCGCCACCGGCGGCGCGGCAAGGTAGATCTCCCTGCCCAGCCAGCCCAACACGGCGAAGGACATCACGAAGATGATCCCCAGCCACTTCCACAGTCGGGTCGTACCCATTGCTCCCTCGAATTTGTCCTGAATCCTCCAACCGCAGCCCGCGTGGAGTAGATGTATTCTCTCTACATCTTATCGAGAGAAGAAGCATTCCGGCCGCATCTTTTGATGCAGGACAACCGTTCGAAGGCCGCGTCGACGGAGGGAGCATCGGGATCTACCTCGTTCGAGAGGGACCGCAGGGACGGAGCGCCGCGGGCGTTGGCAGCCTGTGACCAGGAGCGCTAGCAGAGTCAGGCACAAACCTCACCTGGGCGTTCAACCGGCATACGAGTTTTCCGTTAGTCGCGAGACGTTCGCGCGCGCGTCCGGTGCAGGCGATGGCTCATCAGCGCACAGGACACGGCGCAGATCGAGCTCGTAATGCCAGCGAGCGCGCGATCGACGAATGCTCGTCGCTCTGCTGTCGGCCCT
>JBAIYN010000097.1:0-4334 GCA_037915775.1 Burkholderiales bacterium
TCCTTGCCCACGTCGGCGCGAAGTTCTTCGTCTTCGGGATTCCCGGGTTCGTCGGCTTCTTCGGCTCTCTCGGGCTGCCGGCGATCATCGCGTACCTGGTGATCGCGCTCGAACTGCTCGGCGGCATCGCGCTGATCCTCGGCATCTATGCGCCGCTAGTCGCGCTGCCGCTGGCGGTGGAAATGATCGGCGCGATCGTGCTCGTGCACGGCGGAAACGGCTGGTCTTTCACGAACAAGGGCGGCGGCTGGGAGTTTCCGGCCCTGTGGACCGTCGCGCTGATCACGCTATATCTGCTCGGCGACGGCGCGCTGGCGCTGAAGCCGGCGCGGCGCAGCGGCGCGTGAGTTGACCGGAACGGATTCGGATCCCGATTCCGATTCAGCAGCCCAACTGTCGCGCGAGATCGAGAAAGTCCGTGGCGACGATGTCCCACGCCTGCTCGGCTTCGAGATCCGTCGCCTGCCCCGGGCCGTGTTCCAGCGGGCGCGCAACGAATGCGGTTCGCAGGCCGCAGGCGCGCGCCGCGCCGAGATCGCCGTTGTGCGCGGCGACCAGGCAAACCTCGTCGGGACGCAGGCCGAGAATGTCCGCAGTGCGCAGATACGCCTGCGGCTGAGGCTTGTACGCGCCCGCAATCTCCGCACCGAGGATCGCATCCCAAGGGATTGCGGCGCGCTTGGCCATGTTGAGCAGCAGCGAGACGTTGCCGTTGGAGAGCGGCGCGATGATGTACCTGGATTTCAGCCGCTGCAGACCCGACACTGCGTCCGGCCAGGGATCGAGGCGGTGCCACGCACGATTCAGTTCATCCAACTCGATGGCTGAGATGGCGCCGACATCGACGCCCGCCTCGCGCAGGACGGCTTCGAGATTCTCCCGGTGCAGCACGTCGAGCCGCGTAAACGGCCGCCGCCCCGACCGGCATTCCTCCATCGCGGGCTGGTAGCGCCTGCGCCACGCGTCGGCGACGGATCGCGGATCTGCCGACCGGATGCCGTGCCGCGCGAGGAACGCGCCGAGGTCGCGGGCGACGCCTTCGCGCCAGTCGACGACCGTGCCGAACACATCGAAGACGAGGGCCCTGAGCGCGAGCATTGCGCTAGCTTAGCTTTGAAACGACGCGACGAGCCGTCGTCCCGGCCGCGCCCTTTCACGACGAGGCACCCTGCGATTGCATATCGCCCGATCGCAGCACCGTGAGGCCCGGGGTCGCTTCCAGCGCCGCGCGCAGCATCGCACGGGCGACGACATCGGCGTCGATCGGCCGCACGCCGCGCGGAATCCAGCCGCGTACCGGTCGCAGCAAACGCTTCGCCCATTCCTCGCCGCTGCGCGCCGGCTGGCCGAGCGCAGCGCGGTCGCCGACGAGCAGTGAAGGCTGCGCAATGATCGTGCTCGCATAGCCAAGCGCCGCGACCGCCTGCTGCATCTCCCCCTTGACGCGGTTGTAGAACACGCGCGATCGTGGGTCGGCGCCGAGCGCCGAGACGACCAGCAGGCGCCGAGCGCCCGCCGCCTTGCCGGCGCGAGCCGTGTTCAGTACCGCGTCGAAGTCGACGCGCCGGAATGAGGTCTGCGATCCGGCGACCTTGATCGTCGTCCCCAGAGCGATGAAGACGTCATCGACCGCCGGCAGCGCGGGAAGCCGGTCGAAATCGACGATATGAATCTGAAGCTTCGGGTGCTCTGGAAAGTCTCGCACGCTGCGTCGAAGCAGAACGTGCACATGCGCGTAGCGCGGCGACTCGATCAGCAACGCCAGCAGCGAACGGCCGACGAGACCGCTCGCACCGGCCAGCAACGCGCTGCGCGACTCCGAGACTGTCGAGGATCTGGTCACGGCCCACTATAGGGCAGATGCCGGCGCGTCTTGTCAACGAGCGAGGCACGCGGTGCAGATCCACCGGGCAAGAAGCCTTCCCCGCAAAACAAATCTCGACGTCCGAACGGATTCGATCCGTTGCCTGAATGAGTGGCCAGCGAACGCCGCGAGCGCAAATGCAGAGCTAGGCGCCGAAGGCGTTCAGAAGCCAAGGCGCATCGGATACCTCCATGCGAGCCTTGGCAGCCAGACATGGGCAGGGCCCGCGTGCGATCGGTTCCTAGCCGACGCGGTTCTCAGAGTTGATGACGGCTTGTCCCGCTGAGCCGTCCTTCGTAAAGGCCGCACTAATTCGACGGGCTGCCAAGCCTGTCGATAGCAAACGCGCGCGAATATTCGCTCGCGAGGTCAATGCGCAGTCACCGCAAAGTCAGAGACATTGAGCCCGCAGTAACGCCACTGGGATCGTAAATCACGCACCCTCCGCTCAGCGTCGACAGCGGCAAGTTGGAGCAGACGATCGTCCATCCGCCCTCAGCAACGAGATGCATTCTCAGCAGCCCCGGCGCACCCACCGGCATTACGTGGCCTGAGCCCGAAACGGCAATTGACGTCGTGCCGCTATAACAGATCAGGTATCCGGCTAATGCAAACTTGCTGAAATTAGATGCTCCGGTCGCATCAAGAACTAACTGATTGCAGGGTGCATAGGTACCGGTTTGGGTGACTGACCAACTTATGTCGCTGATCGTATATGCGGGAACGACCGAGAATGCACTGACGGCCGCGCTGGTCGATAGCAAAACAGTGAATATGAGACGCTTCAACATGGTCCTCTCCTTCCTCACGCGAGACAAGAACTGCTTCATGGCGCCATCGATCACAAGAAACTTGTCATCGATCTTCTTGTGGCGCCGTCCGCCGTTTACCTTCTAGCAATGCGTGGCGAAGGGCTCCATCGCTGGGTCGACCCCGGCTCATTGACGCAGTCCATCCGAATGTTTGGAGCCCTCCATCTGTCGTCTGATTTAGTACGCCCCTGCCGCCTCTCGCTGTTGCGAAAACGCAAAAGCATGTATTCGTGGTTCTTTGTTCATCGCTTCAATGGTCAGATCGAGGACGGAGTATGTTCCGCCGCCTCGCCCCGGTGGGCGTTGCGAGTCTGAACTGAGCTGCCGCCCTGCTGATTCTTGCGAAGCCACTGCCGAGGTCAAGACAAGATCTCCGGAGTGCTACTTCTCGGGCCCTGAATCGTCGCCCGATTGAAGCAGCGCCTTGGGGCACGAACGAAGTTAGCTGGACCTTCGACCTCGGGTCCGCGCTAGCGTCGGCGCGGGGAGAGAATGAAGTTCGCTCAAAGTCGAATACAACTTGCTGGGTCGCCGACCAGGCAGACTCTCAACACTTCTACAAGAAACGAACAACCGCTCGTCGCACACTCGAGCGGTCGGAAGAGGTGACGCTTTCCTTGATCGGCCCCTACAAAAGCAAGCTCGTGAGGGGATCAGCGCGGCCGACCGCACCGTCATGAGTGGAGCGTCAGCTTCGGCGGAACGTCAACTTCGCCGATGCATCCGCGATGCCGGCGGTCTTGAGCGATGTCCGCTCTGTCTACGAATCGGCCGCCCACAGCCTCGCCTCACGAGAGTGCCAATGACTCGTTATGGCCAGCCACCGTTGATCGCCGAGAACTCCAATCGCCGGTGACTGGGGCGAAGCGATCTTCGTGAGCGACGCCTCTCGGCTCGATCTCGAACTCACACAGCCCGCCGCCTGAGGCCAACCGAGAGTCCTGTGATTTGCGTGCATGCCTCGCCAGGGCCGTAGGGGACTCACTTGCGGGCGCTTCGTTCGCGCATGACCAGACATGGCGTCAGGTCCCGATGCTGCGGATCGCGCGAACCCGCAATCCACGGGCTGCAAGCGAACCTCGCTTGCGACAATCGACTCTGGAGGGTGCAAAGGGAATGTGGGGTTACCTGGTTTTCGCTCTGCTGGTTGTTGCGGTGCTGGGGGTGGTCTGGAAGCGCAGTGCGCACCGGCGACGTGTCGAGGACGAGCGTGCGGAACGCCGCGCTCGCACTGACGAGTTGCTGGCGCGCGTGCTGCTGGGTGAGGAGACGAAACGGGGTCGGACGACGGCGGGCGGGCGGATGTCGATGGCCAAGCCCGTGCCGCTGCCGATTGACCGCATGGTCAAGCCAACGGGCAGCGGTCAGGGGGTCGATGTCAACGCGCTGCTGAGCGATGAGCCCGATACCGTCGCGGCGCGCGTGCGCCGCGAGCTTGCGCAGCCTACGAATCTGATCGGTGATGCGGGAACTCCCTCCACGACCGCGCACAGCGCGGGCGAGCCACCGCCAGCGCCGTGGTCGCTGCGCGAGGGACAACTCGACGTTCCGCTCGATAGGCTAGTGGTCGCCTGGTTTGCTTCGCGGGGATACGTGGTGCGCCGCGCACCCGACACGGCCCGGCCGATCACGCTGCTGCTGAACCATCGTGAGGACTC
>JBAIYN010000380.1:0-3220 GCA_037915775.1 Burkholderiales bacterium
GAAACGCTCGAGATACTCGAAGTCCGTTACGCCGGTTGAGCTTCGCCGTCTTCGGCGGCTTCCTGGCCGCTGGCGCGCGCGGTCGTGCGAACCCGCACCACGCGTGAGACTTCCTTGATCCGCCTCAGCGTGCGGATCAGGCGTGCCAGGTGCTTGCGGTTGCGCACCTGCAGCTTGAAGTGGATCAGTGCCTGCTCGCCGCCTTCGTCCTCGAGGTGCACGTTCAGGATGTTCGAATCGGCCTCCGAGATCGCGATCGCGATCCGCCCGAGCACGCCGCGCTGGTTGGCGGCGCTGACATCGATGTTGACGGCGAACAGGCCGGCCATGTCCTCCGCCCACTGCAGTTCGATCCAGCGCTCCGGGTCCGCGCGGCGCGCGCGGCGCGCGTTCGCGCAGTCGCTCTGGTGGACCGCAAGGCCCTGGTCGCGCCGCATGTGGCCGACGACGGAGTCACCGGGAATCGGGCAGCAGCAGCTCGCCATCTGCAGCGCCATCCCTTCGGTGCCGCGGATCGTCACCGGCGCCGATGTCGTGAAGGCGGCGCGCGATCGTTCGGTGACTGCTTCGCCGGCGGCCGGCGCGGCCGCGATGCCCATCATCAGCTGGCGCGCGACGACGGCGGCGAGCCGCCGGCCGAGTCCGATATCGGCCAGGATCTCGTCGCGGTCGCGCGCCTGCGCGTCGCGGATCAAGGTTTCCCAGCGGGCCGGAGGAATGTCGGCCAGCGAGAAATCGAGCTGCCGCACCGCCTGCGTCAGCAGGCGTTCGCCCAGCTCGACCGATTCCTCGCGTTTCATCGTGCGCAGGAAGTGGCGGATTTCGGCACGCGCCTTGCCGGTGCGCACGAACGCGAGCCAACCAGGGTTGGGCCGCGCGACCGGCCCGGTGATCACCTCGACCAGATCGCCGTTGCGCAGTTCGGTGCGTAGCGGCTGGATCTCGCTGTTGATGCGTGCGGCCACGCACTTGTTGCCGACGTCGGTGTGGATGCTGTAGGCGAAGTCCACCGGCGTGGCGCCGCGGGGAAGGCTGACGATCTTGCCCCTTGGCGTGAACACGTAGACCTTGTCCGGGAACAGATCGACCTTGATGTTCTCCATCAGTTCGGCCGAGTCGCCGGTCTGCTGGTGGATGTCGAGCAGCGACTGCAGCCACTGGTGCGTACGCGACTGCAGTTCCGACAGCGAGGTGTCGTCGGTCTTGTACAGCCAGTGCGCGGCCACGCCCGATTCGGCCACGTTGTTCATTTCGCGCGTGCGGATCTGGAACTCGATCGGCGTGCCGTACGGGCCGATCAGCGTGGTATGCACCGACTGGTAGCCGTTGACTTTCGGGATCGCGATGTAGTCCTTGAAGCGCCCCGGCACCGGGCGGTACAGCGCATGCAGCGCGCCCAGCGTCAGGTAGCAGTCCTGGCGCGTATGGACGACGATGCGGAAGCCGTAGATGTCGAGCACTTCCGAAAACGACAGGTTCTTCTCGACCATCTTGCGGTAGATGCCGTAGATGGTCTTCTCGCGGCCGTACACCTCGGCCTTGATCTTGTGCTCGGCGAGCGTGCGGCGCACCGCGTCGAGGATCTTGCCGAGCACCTCGCGCCGGTTGCCGCGCGCCGCCAGCACCGCCCTCTGCAGCACCTGGAAGCGCAGCGGATGCAGGTGGGCGAAGCTGCCTTCCTGCAGTTCGCGGTAGATCGCATTCAGCCCCAGCCGGTGCGCGATCGGCGCGTAGATGTCGAGGGTTTCCTGCGCGATGCGGCGCTGCTTGTCGCGCTCCATCGCGTCGAGCGTGCGCACGTTGTGCAGCCGGTCGGCGAGCTTGATCAGGATCACGCGCACGTCGCGTGCCATCGCCAGCAGCATCTTGCGGAAGCTCTCGGCCTGCTGCTCTTCGGTCGAATCGAACCGCAGCCGGTCCAGCTTGGACACGCCGTCGACCAGGTCTGCCACCACGGCGCCGAAGCGCTCGACCAGTTCCTGCTTCGTGACGCCGGAATCCTCCAGCACGTCGTGCAGCAGCGCGGCCTGGATCGCGGGGGCGTCGAGCTTCCACTCGGCCAGGATCTCGGCGACCGCGATCGGGTGCGTGATGTAGGGCAGGCCGCTCTTGCGGAACTGGCCCAGGTGCGCGGCATCGGAGAAGCGGAACGCTTCCTTGATGCGCTGGATTTCGCCGCTCGACAGGTACTTCTTCAGGTGGTCGGTCAGCTGCGCAAAGCTGACGACGCCCGGCGTTTCGGGCACCGGAGGCTCGGCGGAGCGACGCACCGCCTTGCGCAGCGCCTCCGCCGCGCGCCGCGCAAACCCCGTTGGCGGGGCCGGAGCAGTCAGGTCCGGCGTGCCTTGGGAGGGAGGGTTGGATGCCGCCATGTTCGATCCTCGACGCTACGGTAGCGTGAGGGCGGAGGCGGCGCAATCACAAGCGCGGACGCGCTCGTCAACCGAGGTCGGCGCTTGTGCGCGTCCGCGGCAGGTGCCGCGTCAGCTGGGCACCTTGCGCAGCATCTCGATGCCGACACGCGCGGCGGCGATTTCGCGCAGCGCCGCCACCGATGGCTTGTCCTTGGTGTCGATCTTGGGCGCGTGCCCCTGCGTCAGCTGGCGCGCGCGGTACGCGGCGCACAGCGCGAGCTGGAAACGGTTCGGAATGTGCTTCAGACAGTCTTCGACGGTGATGCGGGCCATGGCGTGAATCCTTGCGTTGAACAACTCGAATTTTACTCGACGCGGATGCCGAGCTGAGCGAACAGTTCGTGGTGACGCGCAGCCTGGCTCGGATAGCGCAGGCGCGCCGCGGCCACGATCGCCTTCAGCTGCGACACCGCCAGATCGAAGTCTTCGTTGATGATCACGTAGTCGAATTCGTGTGCATGCGCCATTTCGCTGCCGGCCGCGAGCAGCCGGCGCGCGATCACCTGCGGCGAATCCTGTCCGCGCTTGCGCAGCCGGGCCTCGAGCGCGTCGATCGACGGCGGCAGGACGAAGATTCCGACCGCGCGCGGGAAATGCTGCTTCACCTGGCGCGCGCCCTGCCAGTCGATTTCGAGCAGCACGTCGCGGCCGGCACGCACCTGCTCGTCGATCCACAGGCGCGATGTGGCGTAGAAGTTTCCGTGGACCTCCGCGCTTTCGAGGAATTCGCCGCGCGCGCGGCGCGCCTTGAAGTCGTCGACCGGAACGAAGTGGTACTCGCGGCCGTCCTGCTCGCCCGGCCGCGG
>JBAIYN010000548.1:0-7419 GCA_037915775.1 Burkholderiales bacterium
TTACGAGCTGCGTGATCCCGGCGTCGCGCAGATGCTGCAGCAGCGGCGTCTCGCGGAAGCTGTTCGGAAAATGCTTTTGGAACACCGGTTCGCCCGGACCGGGCCGCACCGCCGCGTGAATCTCCGCTCCTTTCGTGTCGGGCAGGAAGAAAGTCGCGCCCGGCCGGGTCGCGATGTGCTGCACGTGAATCACCGGTCGAGCGCGGTTGCGGAACGCGGCCAGCAGGCGCGCCGCCTGCTCGCCCGCGGCTGTTGCCCCGACGACTTCCATCGCGCCGCCGGGAAAGTAGTCGTTCTGGATATCGACGAGCAGAAGTGCGGTATTCATGCGCAATGTCTCCCTTGGCTGAGGCCGGCGCGAAGCGACCGAGTCTGTAGAACCTATCAATTCCTGCGTTCGTCCAGACGGAACGCCGGGTCCCAGTCCAGCGCGGCAGCCGCTTTGGCGATCGACACCGTCCCGTCGTCTTCAGCGATGTTGTACACGCCGGTGCTTCCGCGCGTCAGCGCGCGCCGCGCGGCGTCGGCCGCCGCATCGACATGCAACGGCGCGGCGCCGTGCGACCGGTCGAACCACGTTCCGGGCCCGTAAAGTCTTCCATAGCGCAGCACGATGCCCTCGAGCGGCGCCGCCAGCACCTGTCGCTCGAGGCTGGCGACGCCGCGCGCCGTCGTGCCGCCCTGAGGGTCGTCCAGGTTCAGCAGCGCATCCTCGCGATACGGCAACGGGCCCGGTGCATAGGCGAAGGCCAGGCTCTGCGCCACCATGCGCTGCGCGCCGGCCGCAACCGCCGCCGCGACCAGGTTGCGGGTGCCGACCTCGCGCAGGCGGGCGTTCTTCGCCGTCGCCTCGCTCATCAGTGCAGGGTCGCGCACCGGCGGCAGGTCGGTCAACTGGTGGATCACGATCTGCGGCTGCGCGCGGCGCACGCTGTCGAGCAGCGCCGCCGCATCGAACACGTCGACGATCACGGGCTCGACGCCGATCGCGCGCAGCATCGCTGCCTTGTCCGGCGAACGGGCCGTCCCGATCACCGTCCAGCCATCGGCGACGAGCTGCCGGCACAGCGGGCGGCCGATCGCGCCGCCCGCGCCGGCGATGAAGACTCTTCGATTCGATTCACTCGACATGAGAATTCGCACTCAAGGCATAGATCGTCCTTGGGCGCGGCGCAGCAGCTCGAGCGCGAGGCCGGAAAACGCTGCTGCCCATGCAACGAGGGCGATGTAGAAGAAGACGGGCGGCAGGAAGCGCAGGAAGTCGAACCCCATCGCTTCGATCATCTCGTGCGTGCAGGCCGCATACATGCCGAGCGGAAAGACCGCGCCCCAGTAAAGCGGGTCGTACTTCAGCGGAAAGCGTCGGTACACGTGGCGCCACAGCGCCAGCACGAGCAGCATCGGTATCCACCACGTGCCCGTGGCCCAGTAGAAGACCGTGAAGCCCTTGATGAACGGCAGCAGTGACAGCAGGAAAGGCGCGTCGGGCGAATTGATGATCAGCAGCGATCCGGCCAGCGTCGAGATCGCCATCGCGCCCATGTTGATCCAGTACGGCGGCGACAGATCGCCGGGCGCGAGCGTGAAGAACGTATAGCGATAGAAGATCAGCGACATCATCCAGATGTAGAGCATGCCGCCCCACAGCCACATCGACAGCGCGAGGAAGTTCAGCTCGAGCTTGCCCGGCTGCCCGATGTGCGCGGCGATCAGCGCACTGAGCACCGCGATCGATTGCGTGGCCACCACCGCCAGCAGCCATGCGCCGTTGATCCCCTGGTCGAGCGTGGGCTTGTGCTGCTTGATCGTGAAGCCGGCGAAGATCGTGTAGGTCAGTCCGATCCAAAGCAGGATCGCGAGACCCCAGAGCACGGTGCCCGCGCGATAGTCCGCCGCCAGCACCACGAACTGGCTGCCGAGCACGCTCGTCCCCGCGACCGTCGTGAAGAATCCGGGGCCGCGCAGGTGATCGACCATGTCGCCGAAGAAGCGCTGCGGATGGCGGACCGCGCGCAGCAGCGTCAGCAGCCACAGCACGGCATAGACGGCTAGATTGAGGCGGAACAGCGCCTGCGCGATGCCCGGCATGGCGAGCAGGTGCGCGGCGATCGACACGATGCCGGTGGCCATGACCATGCCGAAGTATGCGGGCGACAGGCCCGCCAACCCCGCCAGTGCGCGTCCGCCCGGCGGTGCGCGCCGGGCCGAAGCATCGTTCTCGTCGGGAGTCGTGGTCATCGCACGCGGATCGACGTCACACACCGGGCGCACGCTGCAAGCGCACGCCGAGCGCGCCATGCCCAAGACGCGCAGGCCGCGCTGCGCAGCGCCGCCAACCGCTTCAATCCGCCGCCTCGAAATTCACGCCGAACGACTCGGGCGGCGTCGGTCCCCACACATAGAGCGAATCCTCGGCGGGGTAGTTCGTTGGCCGCCAGTCCATGTCCGCCGGGATGTAGTCGATGTCGCAGAAGTATTCGGCCAGGCTGTTCCACGGATCGCGAATGTAGTGGAAGAAGTTGGAGCCGATCACGTGCCGGCCGAGGCCCCAGCCGTCGCGATAGCCCTTGTCCAGCAGGCGGCGCGCGCCGATGCCGATCTCGTCCACGTTCGCGACTTCGAAGCTCGCGTGGTGGAACCCCGGCCGGTCCGACTTGATGAACGCCAGAATGTGATGGTCGCTGCCGCCGTGACCGTGCAGGAAGGCGACGATGTCCTGCGCGCGGTCCGACAGCTTCAGGCCGGCGACGCGCGTATAGAAGTCCACCATCGCGTCCAGCTGCGGCGTGAAGCGCAGGATGTGACCGAGCCGCGTCGGCTGCACCGCGCCGTGGCGCGCCGGATGGCCCGGCACGCCGACGCGGCGCACGTGCCCCGGACTGTTGATGCTCCACTCCGCAGCGCTGCGCCACGGCGCGGATTCGGCGGCGCAGACATTCACGAGCAGGCCATCGGGATCGCGGAACCAGATGCCGTCGCCGGACGATTCGCGCGAGGCATCGACGAGCCGGGTGCCGTGGCGCTGAAGCCGCGCTTTCAGTGCGTCGAGCTCGGACGTGCCGGTGCCGAACGCGATGTGGTGCATCTGCTTCTTCTGCCCTTCGATCAGGATCACCTGGTCCTGCGCTCGGCCATGGCAGCGAAGCACGATGCGGCCGCCTTCTTCGCGCGCATCCATCCCGAAGTCCGTATAGAAGTCCCGGCCGACGGTCGCGTCCGGCACCGTCAAAGCGAAGTGCTGCAGATTGCGGATGGTCATGGCTGACTTCCCCGACGCTGGGTGACCGCGTGCATGCGCGCGCGCAACGCAAGGATGCCATCGAACGTCGCCGTTCGGTCGCAGTCAGCGGCCGGACGCGATTCCGCGCTCGTACGTGGTCGTACTTACGTCCGCGCGAAGCGGCGCATGGGTCCGCGATCGCAGTACGTCACATACGAGGTCCAATCAGCGCCGCTGCGTCGGATGAGGTCATGACCGGCATGATCTCGAACTCGACCAGGTCCTTCCATTGGTCCATCCACTGGTGCAGCAGCGCTGGCTCAGCGGTCTCCATCACCTGGTAGCAGGCCCGCATATCCGACGTGACCCAGCTGCCGACGTACTGGAGCCCGTCCGGAGCCATGCGACCCCTGTCGCGAAAGCGGCGATATACGGGAATCGGACCTTCTTTGAAACGCTCGATGATCATGTAAAGCATGCGCTTCTCCGATCAGGCCGCCCTGGCGCGGGTCGAATGCAGGAAAGCGACCCGCCAACTCGACGCATCGCGCCGCAAGACCGCCGTCTCGAGCCATGACAGCGGAACGGGACCCGCGCCGGGCGATTCGGCGATCGAGCCCTGGTTCACGTACGTGATCACGGCAAGGTCCCCCTGCACCTCGACCTGTTCCCCGGTCACCGACCAGCGATAGCGTTTGCCTTCTGCGTAGTATCTGCTCATCAGATCCAATAACTCACCGCCAGTCATGCGCACTCCGTTCTCGAACGCATGGAAGTCGCGGCAGAGCACTGCGTCGAGTCCTGCGCGATCATCGACGCCCACTGCGGCGTACATGCGCTGGATCGTCTGAACAATTGCGCTTGCGTCGGAACTCACGGCAACCCCCGCGGCGATTGCGCGGCACGACCCGCCACGGCGCGAACCGCCCATGCCCGCGCGGTCAACGAGATCGACCCGTTTGCCGCAACCGGCTGGCGCCCTCTTATGCGCTCGCGCAAGCGCAACCGCGCGGTCTCGTCGAGCGACATCGCGTACGCGGGCGCCGGCCCCTGGCCACCGAGGAACGGCTGCCAGTATTCATCAAAGCTCGCAAACCGCGTGGGTATGTCGATCGGCTTGACTTCGACGGCTTCCAGCCCGACGCTGGTGAAGAGCGCCTCGAGCGCCTCCGGGCGGCACAAGGGGAAACGGCTGCCTTCGTCCAGGCGAGCAGCATCCGGGTCCAGTTCAACCGCCACGTCCCAGAAGATCCGCATGAGCTCCATCTTTCCGGCGTAGTCCCACACGTATGCGGCTATCGTGCCGCCCTTGCGCGTGACCCGCTGCATCTCGAGCAGCGCAGCGCGCTGATCGGGAACAAAGTTCAGAACCAGACCGGAGACCACCACATCGACCGACGCGTCGCGCAGCGGGATGGCCGTTGCGCTGCCCTGGTAAAGCGCCGCCCGATCCGCGAGGTTCTCCTTCGCCGTCCTCAGAAACCCTTCCGATGGCTCGACGCCCGCGACCGAGGCGGGGGAGCAGCGGTCCAGGATCGCCGCGCATAACGCTCCGGTGCCGCATCCCACGTCCAGCCAGTTCCGACCGGCAGGGATGTTCAACCAGGACAGAAATAGCGGCGCGATCTGGCGACTCCAGCGGCCGACGTACTGCTCGTATGGGCTTCCACGCTCCCACGTGTCGGAGACAGGCTTTTGAGGCATGGCCGGACCTTTCTACGCGTCTTGCGATACACGACGTTCGGATCGATCCGCCGCACCGAACGGGCGGCGGCGCAGCCGGGGCACGGGCGGGCCGTTGGCGCGGACCGTCCGGTGGGCCCTCCCGGTCACGAAGTGCACTTGGTGTCCCCCTCGCGTCGCGCTCGATGCGCCGGCTCGGTGCCGCTGCGATTCTGACCGCCCACGCCTTCGCGAAGAAGTCCGCAAGGACCCCGAAAGACGCGATCTGGCCGCGCGGCGGAGTCCGCGAAGGAGCGGTTTGCGACCCGTCGTGTTGCGATCAGACCATCGTGCCGGTGGTCGCTCCGTGGAAGCCGCCGCCCACGAAATATTCCATTGCGGCGTAACCCAGCCCGGCGAGGATGGCCAGCGCGATCGCACCGAGAAACGACGTGCCGAGGATGTACTTGAACGAGAGCAGGTAGACGAGCGGCGCAAGCAGGAAGACCCAGGGACCGGTCAGCAACGCAACCACGAACACGCCGACGGTGCCGACGAAGAGCGACGCGATCGCGCGCAATAGGGTCGGCTTCCGCGCACCGACGAGCTTGGCGGCGATCCACACCGGCGCCGCAAAGACGACGACGAATCCGACGAAGACGACGAGCGCCGGCAGGCCTGTGAGCGTGAGCGTCAACGCAGTTCCGCTTGTTCTGGGTCAGTGCTTCGCGAACGGCTGGGTGTTCCGGTCGCAACCGCCTCTCGCCATCGTATCGACATCGATCGCGCTAGAAAAATCCGTGCAGGAATGCCGCCGTCTCCTTCGAAATGCCGACGATCTTGTTCGTTGCCTGGCGATACAGCTTGAAGTTGAGTTCGGTCTCGGGCCGCCCGTCGTTCCAGTCGAGGAAGCGCTTCAGTTCGGTTCTGCCGAGGCGCCGCCTTGCGTGACCGGTGCGTCTGACGGTGATGCTCACCCGCGGCGTTTGCCGGGCGATCCCGGGCTTCTTCTCGATCGCTTTGGCCGAGGTGACGACGCCACGCGCGGTGAGCCCCGTCCCGCCTTCGTTCTCGCTCGCGAAGACGAAGACGGTATCGCCGACGTCGATATGCTTGCCGCCATACATCGTCTTCTGCTCGCTGAAGGCGAATGCCCGCGCGCGCGGATCGCGAACCTCGGCCTTGATCACGAACATCTTGTTCCTCATCGTGTTCCATCGGTTCGATGGCTCGCCGAGGGGCGCCAACGAAAACGCGGCGGCGGCAACGAGTCGGCGCACGGTTGCCGAGGGCGGGAAGTCCTGCCGAGCGAGGAGCTGGGTTCCACCTTGCCGGCTGCCCGCTAGAACCAGTAGTCCGCGACGCATCGACCGTCGCGCGGCAGGTCTTCGAACGTGTTCAGCCCGTCGAAATGGTCGATCGGTATTCGCGCCACCGCGTCGGGCTCGGCGAGACGCAAGTTGACGGCGATGCGGCGGCGCCCCTCGGCATTCTTCCGCTGCGCGCGCCAGAAAGCGACGCAGCCGCACACGGGGCAGAAATGGAACTCGATCGCCTTGCCGCGAACGTAGCGCTGCGTCTGGCCCGAGACCGTGATGCCTTCACCCTCGTAGTCATAGGCCCAGAGCACGCCGTAGCGCCGACACACGGTGCAGTTGCAGGCGGTCGCTCCGTCGGGTTGGCCTTCGAACCTCCAGCGAACTGCGCCGCAGTGGCAGGATCCTTCGATCACTTCAGCCGCGCCTCCTGTTCATCGCATTTCTCGAACAGACCGCACGGCGGATCTGGCGGGCCGCCCTGTTGAACCGCTACCGCAAGGTTTCATTCTTCGCCAGGTAACGCGAATACAAGAGAAGCAGTGCCGCGATGAGCAGGATCACGCCGGCGAAGAGCAATGCGCCGGCTCCGCCCATCACTTCCAGACCGTTGGACAGCACGTAGTTGTAGAGGAAAGTCAGGGCCGCCGATACCAGAGAAACGGCAAATACCGTTACCGCAAACCGCTTGCGCAGCAGCAGGAGTATCGAGCCGAGAACGCCTCCCCAGACGCCAAGCGCCCACGTCGCAATTGCCCACTTCGGAATGCTGTCGAAATAGGCGAGTTGCTCCGCGGTGAACGAACTCATGTAGGACGAATTCCGAGTCTCCGTCATCAGATAGTCGAACGCACCCATGGAATTCCACAGCAGCGCCAGCACGCCAACGACCCAGAGATGCCACGGAGCCCTGGTGGTTTGAACTGACGCTGCCTTGGTCATGGAACCTCCTGATTCAGATGTGCGCCTTCCGAAGAGAGCCCGGCGGCGGCGCGTCGCTGCATCACCAAGACGCAACCGGCACAGTGCGGCGTGTCCGGCCGAACGACGTTCGAGGCCGCACTCAGCTGCCTACCGGTGTACAGAGCTCGATTAGGGTACCGTCCGGCGCCCTGACATACGAGACCACCTGCCCCCACGGCTTCTGCGCAGGTGCCGCGAGCTCGGCAGCGCCATGGGAGACCGCCATGCGATGTGCAGCCGGCACGTCGTTCGTGACGA
>JBAIYN010000461.1:0-3050 GCA_037915775.1 Burkholderiales bacterium
CGGTGGACGCGGACGAGATCATCGATTTCGGCCGTCGGTACGACCCGCAGGTATTCCACGTCGACGCGGTGCGCGCGGCGCAGGGTGAGTTCGGCGGACTGATCGCGAGCGGCTGGCAGACGGCCGGCCTGATGATGCGTCTGCTGGTCGATCACTTTCTGTCACCCGTCGCGAGCCTCGGCTCGCCGGGCATCGACGAGCTGCGCTGGCTGGTCCCCGTGCGACCCGGCGATCGACTGTCGGCCCGCGTGACGGTCGTCGAGGCCCGGCGATCGCGATCGAAGCCTCACGTCGGGATCGTGCGCACGTCCATCGAAATGCTGAACCAGGATCGCGCGGTCGTGATGACGGTCAAGGGCATGACCATGATGCGTCGCCGGGATTCCACGGGTTCGGCGGGGACTTCGGTGATCAAGGCTTGACGTGCAGGCTGCGCCGGGGTTCTCGAAGCGCTGTGCCGCGCGGTCCTTGTGCTAATTTCGTGCGCCGAAGGACCTGATTCCGCCGCTGCGGGAGACGCTGGACAGCGATCCGCATTCTTCGGGTGACACCATGCCGCAACTGATCCTCGCGTTGATCGCGCGCATTCTCTCGATCGCCTTTCCGACTGCCCTGATGGCCGTCGCCTGCGGATCGGCCGCGGCCGAGTATCCGGATCGTCCAATCCGTCTCGTCGTTCCGTTTCCGCCCGGCGGCGGCGCCGACAACCTGGCCCGCATGATCATGCCGCGGGTGGCCGATCTGCTCGGCCAGAGCATCATCATCGACAACCGGCCCGGCGCGGGCGGCAACGTCGGCGCGGAACTGGTGGCGCGCGCGGCACCGGATGGCTACACGCTGCTTTACGGCACGAACGGCACGCACGGCATCAACGCGAGCCTGTACGGCAACCTCCGGTTCGATCCGGTCAAGGACTTCGTGCCCGTGTCGCGGATGACGTCGATCGCCGCGCTGCTCGTCGTCAATCGCGACCTGCCGGTGCGTTCGGTCAGGGAACTGATCCAGTACGCGAAGGAGCACCCCGGCCAGATCAATTTCGCGTCGGCCGGCAATGGCACGACGTCGCATCTGGCCGGCGAGCTCTTCAAGACGATGGCCGGTATCAACATCGTTCACGTGCCCTATCGCGGCGGAGCGCTCGCGGTGACCGATTTGATCGGCGGGCAGGTGCAGATGATGATCGACGTGATGCCGAACGCGTACCCGCTCGCGAAGGACGGCAAGGTGCGGGGACTCGCGGTCACCACGGCGCGGCGCTTTCCGGGCGCGCCGGAGTATCCGACGATCGCGGAATCGGGGTTGCCGGGGTTCGAGATCAGCGCCTGGGACGGGATCTTCGCGCCGGCAGGCACCTCCGCGCCGATCATCGCGCGACTCAACGCCGCGATCCGGCAGGCGCTGGAGGAACCGCAGTTGCGCGACCTGCTGATCTCGCGCGGCGCGCAGCCGGTTCCGACGACGCCGGAGGAATTTGCGCGCTTCGTCGCCGCCAGCGCCGAGAAGTGGGGCAAACTGGTCCACGCTGCCGGTGCCAAGATCGACTGATCGACGCGCTGCCGCTCACCACCATCGTGGCGCTGCGGCCCGCGGGCCCGATTCGAATTCGATTGACCCAATTGATGCGGAGAACAACATGGACGCAAGCACGGCCGCGCCGCTGCCCACCTGGAAGACGGTGCCCGGCTACCGGGACATCATCTACGCGAAGTCCGACGAGGGTATCGCCAAGATCGTGATCAACCGGCCCGAAGTGCGCAACGCATTCCGGCCGCTCACCGTCAACGAGATGCAGGCGGCGTTCACCGACGCACGCGACGATCCCGCCATCGGCGTTGTGATCCTGACCGGGCAGGGCAGGGACGCGTTCTGCTCCGGAGGCGATCAGCGCGTGCGCGGCGAAGGCGGGTATGTGGGTGACGACGGTGTGCCGCGCCTGAACGTGCTCGATCTGCAGCGGCAGATCCGCACCCTGCCCAAACCCGTGGTGGCGATGGTGGCCGGCTATGCGATCGGCGGCGGACACGTGCTGCACATGATCTGCGACATCACAATCGCCGCCGACAACGCGCGTTTCGGCCAGACCGGACCCAAGGTCGGCAGTTTCGACGGCGGCTACGGCGCTTCCTACATGGCACGCATCGTCGGGCAGAAGAAGGCGCGTGAGATCTGGTTCCTGTGCCGGCAATACGACGCGCAGCAGGCGCTCGAAATGGGGCTGGTCAACTGCGTTGTCCCGTATGAGCGGCTGGAAGCGGAGACGGTGCAATGGTGCCGGGAAATGCTCGCCAACAGCCCGATCGCCCTGCGCTGCCTGAAGGCCGCGCTCAATGCCGATTGCGACGGCCAGGCCGGCCTGCAGGAACTGGCCGGCAATGCCACGCTGCTTTTCTATCTGTCGGAGGAGGGCAAGGAAGGCAAGAACGCGTATCTGGAGAAGCGGAAGCCCGACTTCAGAAAATTCCGCCGGCTTCCTTGAAGTTGCGCGGATCGCGCGCAGCCGATGCGGCGGCAGTCGATGCAGATGGACGAGGCGCTGTCCGTTTTCGCGGCGGCCCGCGAGGCGGCGGATGCCACCGCGCTGCACGCCGACGGCCGGCGTTTCACGTTTGGAGAACTGGCCGAGCTGACGCGCACGCGCCTGCGCTCGCTCGACGTCGATGTGCGCGCAGGCGTGCCGTATCCGATCGACGCGACCAGCACGCTCGACACCGTCATCCTGCTGTACGCGCTCCTCGAACGGCGCATGCCCGCGCTGCTGCTGCATCCGCGGCTGACGACATCCGAACGCGACGCGCAACTGCGCGCGGCCGCCGGCGGGGCCTTGCATCCCGATGCGGCTGCAGTGATCTTCACGTCCGGAACGACCGGGTATCCGCGCGGGGCGGTGTTGACGCGTTCGGCGTTGGTCGCCTCGGCGCGTGCCAGCGCGGCCAACCTCGGCTGGCATGAGGACGACTGCTGGCTGCTGTGCATGTCGCTTGCGCGCATCGGCGGGCTTTCGATCATCACGCGCTGCCTGATCGCGCGGCGTCCCTTCGCCCTGGTGCCAA
>JBAIYN010000108.1:0-2085 GCA_037915775.1 Burkholderiales bacterium
AGCTGCTCGCCGAGGCCGAGAAGGTGCTGGTCGAGAACAGCGTCGTGAAGGACGGCGACATCATCGTCGTCACCATCGGCGAGCCGATCGGCAAGGCCGGCGGCACCAATACCATGAAGATCGTCAAGGTGGGGGAGCACCGCAAATCATGAGCGCGGCCACGCCGAACGCCCGCGACCACGGTCAGCTGCCGCCGATGGCGTCGCGCTTCGTGCGCGTGCCCGAGCTGCCCTGGGAAAAGACCCGCTTCGCCGGCGTGGAGCAGAAGATCCTGCTGATCGAGCGCGAGACCGGTGTCGTCACCGCGCTGCTGCGCTTTGCGCCCGGCGCGAAGCTCCCCGACCACGAGCACGTGCTCATCGAGCAGACCTACGTGCTGGAGGGCAGCCTCGTCTGCGGCGAGGGCGAGTGCAAGGCCGGCGAGTTCGTCTGGCGCCCGGCCGGCAGTCGCCACGAAGCCTGGGCCGGCCCGCAGGGTGGCCTGATGCTGGCGATGTTCCAGATCCCGAACAAGTTCTTCGAGGCCGACGGCCGCGAGACCGACGTCACGGGCCAGGACTGGAACGCGGCCTGGTCGAAGGCGCTGTTCCGCTAGGGCGCGCCCGCGCGCTAGTTCAGGAAGCTGCGGCCCAGCGTCCAGAACAGGGCCGCGACGAGCCCCGAGGCGGGGATCGTCAGCACCCAGGCCCATACGATGCGGGCGGCGACGCCCCAGCGCACTGCCGACACGCGACGCGACATGCCGACGCCGACGATGGCGCCGGAGATGGTGTGCGTGGTGGACACCGGGATGCCCAGCCAGGTCGCGAAAAAGAGCGTCGCGGCGCCTGCCGTCTGCGCGGAGAACGCGCCGGTCGGCCGGATGCGCGTCAGCCCCATGCCCATCGTGCGCACAATGCGCCAGCCGCCGAACAGCGTGCCGAACCCCATCGCGGCTTGGCAGGTGAGCACGACCCAGAACGGCACGTGGAATCCCTCCGGCTGGTAGCCGTTGGCGTACAGCAGGACCGCAATGATTCCCATCGTCTTCTGCGCGTCGTTGCCGCCGTGGCCGAGGCTGTAGAGCGACGAGGACAGGAACTGCAGCCTGTTGAAGCGGGCCTCGGTGCGCGCGGGGGCCGCGCCCTGCAGCAGCCAGAGCAGCGCGAGCGACAGGCACAGCGCCAGCAGCAATCCCGCGAGCGGCGAGAGCACGATCGCCGCGGCCGTCTTGATCAGGCCCGGCGCGACGATCGCGCCCCAGCCCGCCTTCGCGAGCGCGGCGCCCACCAGGCCGCCGACCAGCGCGTGCGACGAGGACGAGGGAAAGCCGAACCACCACGTGATGACGTTCCAGGCGATCGCGCCGCACAGCGCGCCGAAGATCACGGCGTTGTCTACGGTGTCGGCAGAGACGATGCCGGCGCCGACGGTCTTGGCCACGCTCAGGCCGAAGAACAGGAACGCGATCAGGTTGAAGAACGCGGCCCAGGCGACCGCGACTTGCGGCGTCAGAAGTCGGGTCGAGACCATCAGCGCGACCGAGTTCGCCGCGTCGTGGAAGCCGTTGAGGAAGTCGAACGCGAGCGCGGCCAGCACCAGCACCGCCATGACCAGCAGGCTATGCTCGGTCACCGGGGTCTCCGCGCGCGCCTCAGATCCGCTCGATCACGACGCCGTGGATCACGTCGGCGGCGTCCTCGCAGCGATCGACCGCCTCCTCGAACAGCTCGTACAGCTCCTTGGCGCGGATCAGCGCGCGCGCCTCGGTGGTTTCCGCGAACAGCCGCGTCATGCCCGCCCGCATCACGCGATCCGCGTCGCTCTCGATGTCGCCGATCTCCTGGCAGATCTGCAGGATGCGCGCGGCGTTCTTCATGTCCGAGAGCAGCGCCACCGCCTCCTGCACCTTCTCGGTCGCGCGCAGCATGATCTGCCCGAGCGCGGCCATCTCGGGGGTGAACTCGCCCGGCCCGTACAGCTGCGCGCGCTGCGGGATGTCCTCCATGTAGTCGATCATGTCGTCCAGCGCCATCGCCAGGTCCTTGATCTCCCAGCGGTCGAACGGCGTGATGAAGGTGCGGTGCAGCGACAGCAGGATCTTGC
>JBAIYN010000311.1:0-2105 GCA_037915775.1 Burkholderiales bacterium
AGACCTTGTGGCCGAGCCACGAGCCGATGTAGTAGTTGACCGTGTTGCCGAGGATCGCCGCGAGCGTGACCACGATGATCAGCACCCCGACCGACAGCCCGGCCTGCTGCGCGGCGACCGCACCGGCGACGAACAGCAGCGAATCGCCCGGCAGGAACGCCATGAAGACCAGGCCGGTCTCCGAAAAGAAGATCGCAGCCAGCACCACGTACACCAGCAGCACGTTCTTGTGCACGATGGCAAGCAGGAACTTGTCCATCGCGCTGAACAGGTCGGACCAGTTGATGCCTTCCATTGCGGGATCGTGGGGTGAACGGCCGGAAAGATGCAGAACGGGCCGCCCGATCGGGCGGCCCGCGCGAGATGATCTGCATGATACGCGAGGCCGTCGATCGCGCTTCCTATAATCGACGCGATGTCCCCTTCTTCCGTGCTGGCGGCGCACGCGCGCCGCGCCATCCGACCGCTGCCCGACCTGCTGGTGAGCCAGATCGCCGCCGGCGAGGTGATCGAGCGTCCCGCGTCGATCGTCAAGGAACTGGTGGAGAACGCGCTCGACGCCGGCGCCACGCGCGTCGACGTGCGCCTCGAGGGCGGCGGCATCCGCCGCATCGCGGTCGCCGACGACGGCGGCGGAATTCCGCGCGACGAACTGCCGCTTGCGCTCGCGCGCCACGCGACCAGCAAGATCGCGTCGCTGCGCGATCTCGAATCCGTGGCATCGCTCGGCTTCCGCGGCGAGGCGCTGGCATCGATCGCCGCGGTCGCGGCAGTGACGATCACCTCGCGCACCGCGGATGGGCCTGGCGCATTCCGCATCGACGCCGAAGCCGGCGCGATCGAGCCCGCCGCGGGCGCAATTGGTACGCGCGTCGAGGTCGCGGACCTGTTCTTCAAGACGCCGGCACGGCGCAAGTTCCTGCGCGCGGAGAACACGGAGCTCGGCCACTGCGTGCTGCAGGTCGAGCGTATCGCGGCCGCCCACCCGCAGGTCGAGTTCAACGTGGTGCACGAGGGCCGCACGGTGCTGGCGCTGCCCGCCGCGGAGACGGACGAGCGCGCGCGGCGCCTGATGCCCGAGGCGTTCGCGGAGGCGCGGCGCCCGGTGCACGCGGAAGCGCCCGGGATCCGCCTCGGCGGCTGGGTCGGCGCGCCGCCCGCGGCGCGCGCGCGTGCCGATGCGCAGTTGTTCTTCGTCAATGGCCGTTACGTGCGCGACAAGGTGCTCACGCATGCGGTGCGTGCCGCGTATGCCGACGTGCTGCACGGGCAGTCGCAGCCGATGTACGTGCTGTTCCTCGAGCTCGATCCGGCGCGCGTCGACGTCAACGTGCACCCGACCAAGATCGAGGTGCGGTTCCGCGATTCGCAGGCCGTGCACCAGTTCGTTCTGCACGCGGTGCAGGCGGCGCTGGCCGAATCGGCGCGCACCGCCCCGGCCGCAGCGCAGCGGCCGTCTTCGCTGGCGGAACTGGCCGCGTTGCGCGAGACGGCTCTGCGCGCGGAACGCGGCAGCGGCACAACCGCGCAGCGGCCGCTTGGCATCGCGCAGCCGGTCGCGGAATACCTCGCCATGGTCGGTGCCTTCGCGCCGCCGCCTGCGGTGGCTTCGGTCGACGCCGCGCCACAGGAGGCCGGCGCTGCCGACCTGCCGCTCGGCACGGCGATCGCGCAGCTGAGCGGCATCTACATCCTGGCGCAGAACCGCGCCGGGCTGGTGATCGTCGACATGCATGCGGCGCACGAGCGCATCGTGTACGAGAAGCTGAAGCGGCAGCTCGACGCGCACCAGATTCCGCAGCAGCGCCTGCTGATCCCGCAGGTATTCGGAGCCGATGTCCTCGACGTCGCGACCGCCGAGGAGCACGCGGCGGTGCTGGCGCAGATCGGCATGGATCTCGCGCCCGCCGCACCGACGCAACTGGCGCTGCGCGCGGTGCCGGCGCTGCTCGCCGACAGTGACGGCGCGGCGCTGGCGCGCGACGTGCTGCGCGACCTGCGCGAATTCGGCGGCAGCCGCGTGCTGACCGAACGCCGCAACGAACTGCTCGCCACGCTCGCCTGCCATGGCGCGGTGCGCGCCAACCGGCGCCTGACGATCGACG
>JBAIYN010000202.1:0-5717 GCA_037915775.1 Burkholderiales bacterium
ACCTGCACTTCACCGGCGACTTTTCCGCGATCGCGCTCGCCAACAACCTGCTGGCGGCCATGATCGACAACCACATCACGCAGGGCAACGAGCTCGGCATCGACCTGCGGCGCATCCAGTGGAAGCGCGTCATGGACATGAACGACCGCGCGCTGCGCGACATCGTCATCGCCCTGGGCGGTACCGCCAACGGCTTCCCGCGCGAGGACGGCTTCGACATCGTGGTCGCCTCCGAGGTGATGGCGATCTTCTGCCTGTCGACCTCGCTGGAGGACCTGAAGAAGCGCCTGGGCAGCATCGTGGTCGGCTATACGCGAGAGGGCAAGCCGGTGCACGCCCGCGACCTGAAGGCGCACGGCGCGATGACGGTGCTGCTGAAGGATGCGCTCGCGCCCAACCTGGTGCAGACGCTGGAGAACAACCCGGCCTTCATCCACGGCGGGCCGTTCGCCAACATCGCGCACGGCTGCAACTCGGTGATCGCCACACAATCGGCGCTCAAGCTCGCCGACTACGTGGTGACCGAGGCGGGCTTCGGCGCCGACCTCGGGGCGGAGAAGTTCCTCGACATCAAGTGCCGCAAGACCGGCCTGCGGCCGAGCGCCGCGGTCATCGTCGCTACCGTGCGCGCGATGAAATACCACGGCGGCGTGGACGTGAAGGAAGTCAACAAGGAGAACCTCGCGGCGCTCGACAAGGGCCTGGTGAACCTCGAGCGCCACGTCGAGAACGTGCAGAAGGTCTACGGCATCCCCTGCGTCGTGTCGATCAACCGCTTCACCTTCGACACGCCGGCCGAGATCGAGATGCTGCAGGCGCGCATGAAGAAGCTCGGCGTGCCGGTGGTGCTGGCGACGCACTGGGGCGAGGGCGGCAAGGGCGCCGCGGAGCTCGCGAAGATCGTGGTCGGCCTGTGCGACCAGCCCGCCAAGCCCACGTTCGTCTACGAGGACGCCGATCCGCTCTGGGACAAGATCAACAAGATCGCGAAGAAGGTCTACCGCGCCTCGGAAGTCACCGCCGACGCAAAGGTGCGCGCGCAGATCAAGCAGCTGCAGGACTCGGGCTACGGGCATTACCCGGTCTGCGTGGCGAAGACCCAGTCCTCCTTCACCACCGACGCGAAAGTGCGCGGCGCACCCGACGGCCACGTGGTCAACATCCGCGAGGTACGCCTCGCGGCCGGCGCCGAGTTCGTGGTGATGATCTGCGGCGACATCATGACGATGCCGGGCCTGCCCAAGGCGCCGTCGGCCGAGAAAATCGACCTGGTGGACGGCAAGGTGGTCGGCCTGTTCTAGCGCTGTAAAATTCCGCGCATGAAGGTTCTCATCGCGGTGGACGGCTCGAAGCATTCGCTCGACGCCGTGCAGTGCCTCATCGACCATGCCGACTGGTACCGGGGGAAACCCGAGGTCGAGCTGCTGACGGTCCACCTGCCGGTACCCAAGCTGCCGCGCATGGGGCTGGTGGTCAGCAAGAACCAGGTCCAGCGCTACTATCAGGAGGAGGGCGATGCGCGGCTTGCCGCGGCGCGGCGACGGCTAGAGGCCGCGGGCATTCCGCACAAGGCGACGGTGCTGGTCGGACCGGTGGCAGAGACCATCGTCAAGCGCGCGAAGGACACGCGCTGCGACCTTATCTACATCGGCACGCGCGGCATGACGGAAATCGGAAAGGCGCTGATCGGCTCTACGGCGAACAAGGTGCTGCATCTGGCCGACGTGCCGGTGCTGCTCGTAAAGTAGGGTTCGATGCTCGAGGAGCTCGCCAGCCAGGCGTTCTGGTTTGGCCTTGCCAAGATCATCGGCGTCAATGTCGTCCTGTCGGGAGACAATGCCGTGGTCATCGCGCTCGCCGCGCGCTCGCTGCCCGAGCGCCAGCAGAAGCAGGCGATCCTGTGGGGCGCCGGCGCAGCCGTGGTGCTGCGAATTATTCTCACGATATTCGCCGTCGCGCTGCTGCAACTGCCCTGGCTGAAGATCGTCGGCGGACTGCTGCTGGTCTGGATCGGCATCAAGCTGCTCGTGCCCGAGGACGGCGGGGACGAGATCAATGCCAGCGATAATCTGATCACCGCGATCAAGACCATCCTGGTCGCTGACCTCGTCATGAGCATCGACAACGTCATTGCGGTCGCAGCGGCGGCGCAAGGCAGCTATCTGCTGCTCGTCCTCGGCTTGGCGATCTCGATCCCCCTGGTGGTGTTCGGCGCTACGCTACTCGTGCACCTCATGGAGCGCTATCCCGTGATCATCACGGTCGGCGCGGCGCTAATCGGCTTTGTCGCGGGTGAGATGCTGGTCACCGACCCGGCGCTGGCGACCTGGATGGCGGATTTTGGCATCCAGTACAACGATGGCAATCCGACGATTGGCGAGGTAAAGCTCGCGCTCGTCTCTGGAGTCATCGGCGCTGTGATCGTGGTTCTTTGGGGAAAGCGGCTCGCGCGAAAGCAGGGAACATCCGCGAAAGAGATAAATTCGGACGGGCAATCGGAAGCGGGAAAATCTTGATTGCAATCAAGGTTTGGTGCGGTGCGATGCGCACACGATTCTTTAGGGTGACGGGAAACCATTGTGGGCGGAGACCGCAATGGGGCATTTCAGAACAATTACTTGACGGAGGAGACTATGACAGTGGACAACACCGCCGCGATTGATCTCGCGAGGAAGGAATATGGCTCGATCGCCGGCAATCGGTGGATCCAGCTCGCGGCTGGCGTGGCGGCGATGATCGTCATATCGAACTTTCAGTATGCGTTCACGCTCTTCACGCCAGGGCTCAAGCAGCAGTTTGCGGGCGTGCCGTACTCCGATATTGCGCTGATCTACACCCTGTTCATTCTGTTCGAGACCTGGCCGGTGCCGGTGGCTGGCTATTTCATCGACAAATTCGGAATCCGGAACCTCATGCTGATCGGCTCCATCCTGATCTTCCTCGGATGGGTGCTTGGGGGAATGTTCTCGACCTCCGTCTTTCACCTGTACATCTATTACGGCGTTCTCGCGGGCACCGGCGCGGGCATCATCTACATCGCGACGGTTGCCAACGCCGTGAAGTGGTTCCCCGACAAAAGGGGGCTGGCGGCCGGCCTGACCGCGGCGGGATTCGGCGGCGGATCGGCGCTAACGCTCATCCCGATCAGCGGCAGCATCGCGTCCATGGGCTGGGCCGGTGCCATGACCGCATGGGGTGTGGGTCAGGGGATCGTCGCTCTCGTGATGGCGATGATCTTGCGTCATCCGCCGAAGGGGTGGCAGCCCAGGGATTGGATGCCGCCGAAGTCGGTCGTGCAGACGCGCAAGGATTTTTCCGCCGCGCAAATGCTTACTCAGAAAGAGTTCTACGTCATGTACGTCATGTTCCTCATGGTCTGTACAGGCGGACTCATGACGACGGGCAACATGTCTCAGATCGCGAAATCCCTGAATGTGTTTGACGCCAAATTCATGGGGATCGCCATCGTTCCGTTCGTGGCTACGCTCGCGGGAGTCACGAACGCATTCGCGCGGATCATGTGGGGCGCCGTCTCAGACCGGTTTGGCCGCGAGTACACGATGGCGTTCGCGTTCGCGCTCGAGGGCGTCCTGATCTTCCTGATGACGCAGATTACAGGCAACCCGATCGCGTTCATGATCCTGATGCCCTTCGTGTTCCTCGCATGGGGCGAGATTTACGCGCTGTTCTCTGCGATCACGGGGGACGTCTTCGGGCCAAAGAATGCGTCGGGCAATTACGGAATCATGTATACAGCGAAGGGGCTCGCGTCCATTCTGGCGGGCTGGGGCGCGGCGGCGGTCGCCGCGCTCTACGCCGGCTCCTTTGCCGTCCCCTACTACGTCTCTGCGATCTTCGACATCGCCGCGGCTGTCCTCGCGCTGTTTGTGCTGAGGCCGATCGTTAGAAGGCGAATCGCGGGCGAAACCTAGGCCCGGAGAGGGAGCGACTCGGGCGCGGACCGTCGACCATGGGTTCGTTGTCGGCGCCCGAGGCCGCCTATTGCGTTCTCGTTGTGGTCGTCTCGTTCGCCGTTCGCGGTGGCGTCGGCTTCGGCGCGGCGGCGCTCCCGCTCCTCGCCCTGGTGCTGCCGATGAAGCTCGTGGTGCCGGTATTTACGGTGCTCGGAATATTTTCCTCGTGGTCGATCGTCGCCAGCGACGCGCGCCATATCGAATGGCGCGACCTGCGGCGGTTGCTGCCATACACGTTCGTGGGTGCGATGATCGGCCTTTATTTTTACAGCGTGATCGACGAACGCGCGCTGGCCCAGGGACTTGGCGCGATCGTGCTGGCGTTCGGCAGCGTGACGCTGTGGCAGTCGACGCGCGGGCGGCGCGCGAAGACATGGGCGCCGAGCGTTACGCTGCCGATCATGGGGACCCTCGCGGGTGCGGTCGGCACGATGTTCGGCGCCATGGCGGGTGTGTTCTATGCGATCTATCTCGACGCGCGGAACTTGGGCCGGTACCGATTCCGCGCCACGGTCGCGGCGACCCTACTGGCGCTCGGCATCGTTCGCGGTGCGGGCTACTTGGCCGTCGGGGGCTACGATCGCGAGGCACTCTTGGCTATCGCAATCTCGCTTCCCCTGATGTATGCGGGCGTGGCGCTCGGCAACCGCATTCACGCGAACCTGAGCGATACGGGATTTCGTCGCCTCCTCGGTGTCGTGCTGATCGGCACCGGTGTGCCCTTGCTCTTTGGCTAAGCGGGGAGCGGCGGCGTAGCGCTAGCGAACCCGCTTCGAGAGGCGGCTCAGGGTTTCCGGCGTGAGGTTGAGATATGCGGCGAGTTCCTTCTTCGGGATCCGTGCCGCGAGATCCGGGTGCTTGCGGTGGAAGCGCAACAGGCGGCCAGGCGCATCCAGCAGGTGCAGCGTGATGGTGTGCGCCATCACCTCCGACATGAGCTTCATCACTTCGTACTCGAACAGCGACATTACGTCCGGGTGCCGCTCGATGAAGTCCACCCATTGCGGCATCGGCAGCTCCGCTGCGCGTACGGTCGTCACGGCAACGATCGAGTAGGGGATCGGCGTGCGAAGCCGCCAGGCGGCGTACGACGTGTCCATCTCCTTCTCCGCGGCGAAGCGCAGGATCATCTCGTGTCCCTCGGGATTCGAGACCACGCGCTTGACCATGCCCTCGAGAATGAACATCTGCAGCATCTCCTCGTCGCCCTGGCGCGCAAGGCGGTCGCCCTTGCGGTAGTCGCACACCGCCAGCAGCGGCTCGAGGTCCTCCCACTGCGAAGGGCTGAGTGCCTTCAGAAGCAGGTTTTCACGCAATTGCAGGCGCAGTGAGTTGCGCTGAGGGTGCTGGGCTATGCTCGACATGGCGGAGGCGGGGAGTCGTTGATTAGACTGAAAAAGCTTGACCTCAGTCAAGGTCGTCGGCCGGCCGCGATCACTATCATTCTCGTCCCTTTCGGAGGAGTCCCCCCATGGGCACCGTCGAGCCTCAAGTCGCCGCCGCCGGCGACGCGCAAACCAAGCTGACCGACGCCTCGCAGCTCGTCCTCGATGCGCTGAAGCTGAACGGCATCGACACGATCTACGGCCTGCCCGGCATCCCGATCACGGATCTCTCGCGCCGCGCGCAGGCCGAGGGCATGCGCGTGCTCGCGTTCCGGCACGAGCAGAGCGCCGGCTACGCCGCGTCGATCGCCGGCTTCCTCACGCAGAAGCCGGGCATCTGCCTCACGGTCTCCGCGCC
>JBAIYN010000326.1:0-8586 GCA_037915775.1 Burkholderiales bacterium
CTGCAGTTCGCGGTCGAACGCGTTCATGTCGCCGATCACGCGCAGCCTGACCCCGTTCTCGTTCAGCTTGCCGACTTCCTTCTCCAGCGCGGTGACGAACAGCCGCATCAGCGTGCTGACTTCTTCCTGCGGCCGCTTCCAGTTCTCGGAACTGAACGCGAACAGGGTCAGGTAGTCGATGCCGCGGCGGCCGCAGGCCTCGATCGTGTTGCGCACCGCATCGACGCCGCGCGAGTGACCCGCGACCCGCGGCAGATGGCGCGCGGTCGCCCAGCGGCCGTTGCCATCCATGATGATGGCGACATGGCGGGGTATCGCCGGATGCGGGGCGGGCGGCACGGGCTAGGGAGGATTCGATGAGGGCCGGCGCGGGGAAGCGCGCGTCAGACCGTCATGATCTCCTTTTCCTTTTCGGCGACGAGCTTGTCGATCTCGACGATGTGCTTGTCGGTCAGCTTCTGCATCTCGTCCTGCGCGCGGCGTTCCTCGTCCTCCGCGACGTCCTTTTTCTTCAGCATGTCCTTCAGGTGCGCGATCGCGTCGCGGCGCAGATTGCGCACGGCAACGCGGGCGTTCTCCCCTTCGTGCCGCACCACCTTGGTCAGCTCCTTGCGGCGCTCCTCGGTCAGCGGCGGCATCGGAACGCGGATCACGTCGCCGGTGGTCGCGGGATTCAGCCCGAGGTCCGAATCACGAATCGCCTTCTCGATCGGCTGCACCATCTTCTTTTCCCATGGCTGGATCGTGATCGTGCGCGCGTCGCCGAGGCCGACATTGGCGACCTGCGCCAGCGGGACCATCGCCCCGTAGTAGTCGACCTGGATGTGATCGAGCAGGCCGGTATGCGCGCGGCCGGTCCGGATCTTGGTCAGATCGTGCCTGAACGTTTCGACCGACTTGTGCATCTTCTGTTCAGTCGACTTGCGAATTTCCGCGATGCTCATCGTGCTGTTCTCCTTGCCTGGCAATCAGGTCGGCACGCAACGCTACACGTGCACGAGCGTCCCCTCGTCCTCGCCCATGACCACGCGCCGCAGCGCGCCCGGCTTGCTGATGTTAAAGACCTTGATCGGTAGCCGCTGGTCGCGGCAAAGGGCGAACGCGGTGGCGTCCATGATTTGCAGCCGCTTTCCGAGCGCCTCGTCGAAGGTGATCGTCGAGTAACGCGTCGCCTTGCGGTCCTTCTTCGGATCCGCGGAATACACGCCATCGACCTTGGTCGCCTTCAGCACGACTTCGACCCCCATCTCGGATCCGCGCAGGGCGGCGGCGGTGTCGGTCGTGAAGAACGGGTTGCCGGTCCCCGCCGCGAAGATCACGACCTTGCCCTCCTCGAGATACCGAATCGCCTTGGGCCGGATGTACGGTTCGACGACCTGTTCGATGTTCAGCGCCGACTGCACCCGCGCCTCGACCCCGGCACGGCGCATCGCGTCCTGCAGCGCCATCGCGTTCATCACGGTTGCCATCATGCCCATGTAATCGGCCGTGGCCCGATCCATGCCCTCGGCGCCGAGCGCAACGCCGCGAAAGATGTTGCCGCCCCCGATCACGATCGCCAGCTCGACGCCGAGCTTCACGACTTCCGCGATGTCCGCGACCATGTGTTCGATCGTCTCGCGGTTGATGCCGAACGCGTCCTCGCCCATCAACGCTTCGCCGGAAAGCTTCAGCAGGACCCGCTTGTGCGCCGGAGTGCCCATGGAAGCCCGCCCGCCTATGCGCGCGCCGCAGCCGCCTGTGCCGCAACCTCGGCCGCGAAGTCGGTCTGCCTCTTCTCGATTCCCTCGCCGACGACGTACAGGACGAAGTCGTGCACCGTCGCGGATTTCGACTTCAAGAGCTCGCCGACGCTCTGCTTGCCGTCGGCCGCCTTTACGAACACCTGCCCGAGCAGCGTGTTCTCCTTCAGGAACTTCTGCACGCTGCCTTCGGCGATCTTCTCCAGCATCGCCTCCGGCTTGCCGGCCTCGCGCGCCTTCTCCATTGCGATGCGGCGCTCGGAATCGATCAGCTGCTGCGGAACGCCGCTGGCGTCGAGCGACTTCGGCTTGCTCGCCGCGATGTGCATCGCGACGTCCTTGCCGAGTTCCGCATCGGCTCCGCCCACGTCCACGAGCACGCCGATCTTCGAGCCGCCGTGCACGTAGCTGGCGATACGCCCCTTGGCGGCGACGCGCGCGAAGCGCCGGATCGACATGTTCTCGCCGATCTTGCCGATCAGCGCGGTGCGGGTCGACTCGACCGTCCCCTCGCCGAGCGGCAGCGCCGACAGCGCGGCAACGTCGGCGGGATTCCTGTCGCTCACGAGCGCTGCCAGGTTGCGCACGAAGGCCTGGAAATCGTCGTTCTTCGCCACGAAATCTGTTTCGCAATTGACCTCGACGATCGAGGCCAGCGTGCCGGCCGGATTCACATTGACCGCCACCATGCCCTCTGCGGTCACGCGCGAGGCCGCCTTGGATGCCTTGCTGCCGAGCTTGACGCGCAGGATCTCCTCGGCCTTGACCATGTCGCCGCCGGCTTCTGCCAGCGCCTTCTTGCATTCCATCATCGGGGCGTCGGTCTTCTCACGCAGTTCCTTGACCATGCCCGCGGTAATTTCCGCCATCGCGTACTCCCCTGCTGTGTCAACTCGTTGAATCGCTAGAAAAAAGGGGCTTGCGCCCCTTGTCGAAGAAAGACGACCGCGGCCAAGACCCGCCGCCGTAGCGTGCCTACGCTGCGTCTTCTTCGACCTCGACGAACTCGTCGCCGGTCGTCGCCTGCACCACGCCCTGCAGCGAGGCGGACTTGCCCTCCAGCACCGCGTCGGCGATGCCGCGCGTGTACAGGCGCACGGCCCGACTCGAGTCGTCATTGCCCGGAATCACGTACGAAATGCCGTCCGGCGAATGGTTCGTGTCCACCACGGCAACCACCGGAATCCCGAGCTTCGCCGCTTCTGCCACCGCAATCTTGTGATAACCGACGTCGACCACGAACAGGGCGTCCGGCAGAGCGGTCATGTCCTTGATACCGCCGATCGACGTATTCAGCTTGTCGACCTCGCGCTGGAACGTCAGTCCCTCCTTCTTGGACATCTGCTCCAGGCCGCCCTCCTCGATGGTCTGTTCCATCTCCTTCAGGCGCTTGATCGATGTCTTGATCGTCTTGAAGTTGGTCAGCATCCCGCCCAGCCAGCGCTGGTCGACGTATGGCATGCCGCAGCGCTTGGCCTCCTCCACCACGATATCGCGCGCCTGGCGCTTGGTGCCAACGAAGAGGATCGTGCCGCGGTTGGCAGCCAGCTGGCGCACGAACTTCGCCGCCTGCAGGAAATTCTCGAGCGTCCGCTCGAGGTTGATGATGTGGATCTTGTTGCGGTGGCCGAAGATGTACGGCGCCATCTTCGGGTTCCAGAAGCGGGTCTGGTGTCCGAAATGCACACCCGCCTCCAGCATTTCACGCATCGTGACTGACATTCTCTAGCTCCAGGCCAAGGTTGGTTCCGACACGCCGGCCGCGTCCCGTCCCGGGTCAGTCGAGCCGACCGTCGACGGGCACCTTGGAGGCTGGCGTGCGCGATTTACCTTCGACTTGTGGGCGTTTACGAACGGCCCGTCGAGGGTAGCCGGCTATTATACGGGCTTCGGCGGGCGGTGCCCGCCTCGTGGAAACGAACCGGCAGTCCATGGCGATCGTCATCAAAACCGCGGCTGACATCGAAGGCATGCGCACGGCCGGCCGCCTGGCGGCCGAGGTGCTCGACTTCATCACGCCGCACGTGAAGGCCGGTGTAACGACCGCTGAGCTGGACCGGCTCTGTCACGATCTGATCGTCAACGTTCAGGGCGCAACGCCCGCGCCGCTGAACTATGCCCCGCCCGGCTACCGGCCGTTTCCGAAGTCCATCTGCACCTCGGTCAACCACCAGGTCTGCCACGGCATTCCCGGCGATCGCGTGCTGAAGAGCGGCGACGTCGTCAACATCGACGTCACCGTGATCAAGGACGGCTTCCACGGCGACACCAGCCGGATGTTTTATGTCGGCGAACCATCGATCGCGGCGCGGCGACTGTGCGAGGTCACCTACGAGTGCATGTGGCTCGGCATCCTGCAGGTCCGCCCGGGAGGGTATCTCGGCGACATCGGCCATGCGATCCAGACGCACGCGGAGAAGCACGGCTACAGCGTGGTCAGGGAGTTCTGCGGGCACGGCGTGGGGCGCAAGTTCCACGAGGAACCCCAGGTCCTGCATTACGGCAAACCCGGCACGCTGGAAAAGCTGGTGCCGGGGATGATCTTCACGATCGAGCCGATGATCAATGCCGGCCGGCGCGAGATCCGCGAACTCGCGGACGGCTGGACCATCGTCACCAAGGATCATTCGCTTTCCGCCCAGTGGGAGCACACGGTGCTCGTCACCGAGTCGGGCTACGAGATCATGACGCTGTCGGCCGGAACGCCGCCACCCCCGCGCGTGGTGCTGGCTGGAGCCCAGTCGAACGTCTCGCTCGTCGACGCCTGACGATTCCCGGATGAATGAAGTCGGGTTCGCGCTGCGCAACGAACTGCGCGCCGAGCGCGAGGGCCTGATCGCGCGCTTCGAACAGGGCGGTTCGGTCACCGGGCTGCTCAAGGGGCTGGCCCGGATCACCGACCGCTACGTGGGACGGCTGGTGCATTCGAGCGGCATCGATGCCGGCGTGGCGGTGATCGCGGTCGGCGGTTACGGCCGCGGCGAGCTGTTCCCGCACTCGGACGTCGACATCCTTCTGCTGCCGCGCGCCGAGCTCGATGCGGACGGGCGGGCGCGCATCGAGAAGCTGATCGGCACCTTGTGGGATACCGGGCTGCACCTCGGCCACAGCGTCCGCACCCTGGCCGAGTGCCAGGAGGAAGCCAGGCGCGACGTGACGGTGCTCACGGCGATGATGGAGTCGCGTCTGATCGCCGGTCCGCGCGCGATCTTCGATGACTTTTCGCGCGCGATCATCGATGTGCTCGATTCGCAGGCGTACTTTCGCGCCAAGCTGCTCGAGCAGCAGCAACGCCACACCAAGTACCAGGAAACGCCCTACAGCCTGGAGCCGAACTGCAAGGAAAGCCCGGGCGGGCTGCGCGACCTGCAGGTGATGCTGTGGGTCGCCCGCGCCGCGGGTTTCGGCGCGTCATGGCAGCAGCTTGCGACACGCGGACTGCTGACCGGCGAGGAGTTCCGGCTGCTGAAGCGCAACGAAAGGACGCTGAAGGAAATCCGGGCGCGACTGCACCTGGCGGCGGGGCGCCGCGAGGATCGGCTCGTGTTCGACGTTCAGGGCGCGGTCGCCCAGGCAATGGGCATCGAGGCGAGCGCCACGCACCGCGCCAGCGAGCGCCTGATGCAGCGCTACTACTGGGCCGCCAAGGTCGTCACGCAGCTGAACACCATCGTGCTGCAGAACATCGAGGAGCGCCTCTTTCCGCGCGGCGAGGAGATCACCGTGCGCATCGACGACGTGTTCGTCGCCCGCAACGAGAAGCTCGATCTTGTCAGCGAGGATGCGCTGCAACGCGATCCGAACGCCATGTTGCGCGCTTTCCTCGTGCTGCAGCAGCATGCGGAACTGAAGGATATGACAACGCGCCTGCTGCGTGCGCTGTGGCATGGCCGTTTTCTGATCGATCGGGAGTTCCGCCGCGACCCGCGCAATCGCGCGACGTTCATCGCGATCCTGCAGCAGCCGCGCGGCATCGTGCACGGACTGCGGCGCATGAACCAGTGGTCGGTACTCGGTCGCTACCTGCCCGTGTTCCGGCGCATCATCGGCCAGATGCAGCACGACCTGTTCCACGTGTACACGGTCGACCAGCACATCCTGCAGGTGATCCGCAACCTGCGGCGGTTCACGATGGCCGAGTTCGCGCACGAATTCCCGCTTTGCAGCCAGCTGATCGCCGATTTCGAGCGTCCCTGGCTGCTGTATGTCGCCGCACTGTTCCACGACATCGCGAAGGGCCGCGGGGGCGATCACAGCGAACTGGGCGCCAGCGATGCGATCACCTTCTGCCGCGAGCACGGCCTGTCGCGCGACGACACGGCACTGGTCGCGTTTCTGGTCGAGCATCACCTGCTGATGTCGCGCGTGGCCCAGAAGCAGGACATCGCCGACCCGGACGTGGTCCGCCAGTTCGCGCAGCGCGTGCACAGCGAGCGCCGGCTGATCGCCCTTTACCTGCTGACCGTCGCCGACGTGCGTGGCACCAGTCCGCGCGTGTGGAACAACTGGAAGGCGAAGCTGCTCGAAGACCTGTTCCTGCTGACTCGTCGTCTGCTCGGAGGCGACGTCGCGCCGGCATCGGCCGTGCTCGAGCACCGCAGGCGCGAAGCGCTGGCGATCCTGAAGCTGTACGGATTGTCGGAGACGGCGCACGAGGCCCTGTGGAAGCAGCTCGACGTGGTCTACTTCCTGCGCCATTCGGCGCGCGACATCGCATGGCACGCGCGCGCGCTCGTGGCGCATGTGACGACTGACCATGCGATCGTCCGCGCGCGCCTGTCGCAGACCGGCGAAGGCGCGGAGGTGCTGATCTACGTGCGCGACCAGAAGGATCTGTTTGCGCGCGTGTGCGGATACTTCGACAGCCGCAATCTCAGCATTCTCGACGCGAAGATCCACACCACGCGCCATGGCTACGCGCTCGACACGTTCCTGGTGAGCGATCGCGGCCGCTCCAGGCACTATCGGGAGCTGCTCACGCGCATCGAATCCGAACTGGCAGCCTGGATCGACCAGGTGATGCCGCTGCCGCATCCGGTGAAGGGTCGCCTGTCGCGCCATTCGCGTCACTTCCCGGTCTCGCCCGACGTGCATCTGCAGCCGGACGCGGACGGCCGCCATTTCCTGCTGAACGTCACGGCGACCGACCGCATCGGGCTGCTGTACGCGATGACGCGCGTGCTCGCCGCGCACGGCATCAACGTGCATACCGCGAAGATCAACACGCTCGGCGAGCGCGTGGAGGACGTGTTCCTGATCGACGGCCCCGAGCTCAACGATGCGCGCGGCCAGTTGCAGGTAGAACAGGATCTGCTCGAGGCGCTGGCGCCCTAGAACCTAGGCGGTTCTAATCCTCCGGCGGGCGCGCCAGCCCCGGAAACAGCACGTCCGTGTATCCGAAGCGCTTGAAGTCGCGGACGCGCATCGGGTAGAGGATGCCGTCCAGGTGATCGCATTCGTGTTGCACGACGCGGGCGTGAAACCCGTCGACGGTGCGCTCGATCCGCTCGCCGCGCGCGTCGAATCCCGCGTAGCGGAGGCGGGCGAAGCGGGGAACGACGCCGCGCAGGCCGGGCACCGAAAGACAGCCTTCCCAGTCTTCTTCCATCTGGCTCGACAGAGGGGTAAGGACCGGATTGACGAGAACGGTCGGCGGAACCGGTTCGGCGTCGGGGTAGCGCGGGTTGCGCTCGCCGGTGCCGAAGAGCACGGCCCGCAGCGGCACGCCGATCTGCGGCGCCGCCAGACCCGCGCCGTCGGCCGCGAGCATGGTCTCCCGCATGTCCGCGATCAGCGCGTGCAACTCGGGAGTGTCGAACGCTTCGACGGGCTGCGCGATCTGGAGCAGGCGCGGGTCACCCATGCGCAGGATCGGCCGGATCATCCGGCCTCCCGCAACGTCGCCTCGACGACATTGACCGCGCGCACCATGGTTTCGCGCAGCACGGCGTCGAGATCCTCCAGGCGGATCGCGCTTCGGCTGTCGCCGCGGCCCGCCGCATGGTTGACCACCACGCACAGGGTCGCGTATTCGAGTCCGGCCTCCCTTGCCAGCGAAGCCTCGGGCATTCCGGTCATTCCGACGAGGTCTCCGCCGTCGCGCGCGATGCGCTCAATCTCTGCTGCGGTCTCCAGCCGCGGACCCTGCGTGCACGCGTAGACGCCGCCGTCGGCGACCGCCTCGCCGCAGCGCGCCGCAGCGTCGAGCAGCAGCTTCCTGATCCGCTGTGCATAGGGCCAGGTGAAGTCGACATGCGTGACCGGCGCGTCGGCGCCTTCGTAGAACGTCGCCTTGCGGCTGTGCGAGTAATCGATGATCTGGTCCGGTACGACCAGCGCGCCCGGGCCGAACTCGGCGCGGATGCCGCCCACCGACGCCACGGCCAGCACGCCGTCGACCTTCAGTTCGTTCAGCGCCCAGATGTTGGCCCGGTAGTTGATCTCGTGCGGCGCGATCGTATGGCCGTAGCCGTGGCGCGCGAGGAATACGACCTCGCGTCCCGCCAGCTCGCCGAAGGTCAGTGCGCCCGAAGGTTCGCCGTACGGCGTGCGCAGAACCTGACGCCGCGTGTTGGCGAGCGCCGACAGCTTGGCCAATCCGCTGCCACCGATGATCGCGTACATGTCTACCTTCCGAGAATCTTCCTGAATTCCGCTTCGTCGATGATCGGAACGCCGAACTCGCGCGCCTTGTCCAGCTTGCTTCCCGCCTCGGCACCGGCGAGCACCAGATCGGTCTTCCGCGACACCGAAGACGAGGTTCGGCCGCCCGCGGCGCGGATCATTTCGCTCGCCTCGTCCCGCGTGAGAGATGGCAGCGTTCCGGTGAGCACGACCGTCTTGC
>JBAIYN010000587.1:0-4387 GCA_037915775.1 Burkholderiales bacterium
TCACCCAGTTGTCGCCCGTCGCGTAGGTGTTGCTGCTACTCACTTTCGCGTTCTTCACCGGCGCGCTGTAGTAGGCCACGTCGCCGTTGCCGACGACATTGTTGTACTGGGTGACGCCGTTCTGATGGTTCGAGGTGCTCGAGAGGTAGGTGCCGCCGTCCAGCGCTCGCGGGGCGCCGACCGGGAATGGACCGTCCTTGGAGACCACGCTGCCGCTCGGCTGCGTTCGCAGCGCACTGATGCCGAAAAACTGGGCCCCCGAGAACTCCCAGTTGTAGCTCGTCGACTGGTCCTGCGCGGTCGTCCAGACGTAGCGTAGGCCGGTCTGCGGGTTGTAGTTCGCGTTCCGACTGTCGGTTGTCTGCGCAGTCTGCGTGCCGCTCGCGCCGCTTGCCGCCCCGGTGTAGCTGTAGCCGGCGTTGAAAGTACCGTCAGCGTTCCAGGCGCCGGCCTGACTGAGCATCACGTTGCTGCCATTGCGCGAGATGACCGAATGGATCACCTGCGAGGTCGGGGCGGCGTTGCCGATGCCTGGGATCACGCCCTGCACGTCGGTGATGTCGATGACGCCAGTGGTACCGCGCCCGGTGTCGCTCGCGTCAGCCCCCGTATCGAGCAGGCCCACCACGACCGGCAGGCTCGTTGGGTTGGTCACCGCGATCTGGCCGAAGCCGTCCAAAGCGCGCAGCACCGCGCCGCTCGAGGCGGTGTTCATGATCTGGCCGTACAGCTGGATATAGCCGCCCTTGACTCGGGTACCGTCGATATTAATCGCCTTGTTGATCGCGTCGTAGCTCGCGCTGATGTTTCCGTAGTCGGACGCGAGCTGGTAGAGGCCCGGCGTCGCGCTGTTGTGCAGCGCACCCTGCGGCGTCGCCGCATAGGCATCCGCGAACGCCTTGTTGACCTCCAGGCGATCCTTGGAAGCGTTATACGTCACTGACAACCCGGCATCGTTGATGAACGAGTCGTTCGCGTGGTTCTGCCGGTCGGTGGCAAGCTGAGTCTGCTGCGAGGTGCTGAGACCCAGCTGGTTTGCCGAGCCAGTGAGGATCATCGCCGAGGGATCCGGCACGGCGAGATTCCAGTTGACGATGCCGCTCTGGATCAGGCCGTTCACGTTCAGGTAGCGCGCGCTGATGAACACGTCGCCGTTGGCGATGATGCCGTCGCCCACTGGCTGGCTGCCCCCGCCCTGCGTATTGTTTGCCGGATCGCCCGCGACGTGGTTGAAGCCGTTGACGAAACTCTGCACGAAGTCGCCGTTGTCGGCCTTCACGTCCACGGTCGCAGCGTGGATGGTCTTGTCGACGTAGATGCTGCCCGCCTTGCTGCGGACTTGGACCAGGCCGAGCGGATTGCTCACGTCGCCCGCCAGCTCGATATTCGGCGACGGCGCCGGCAGCGAGGGCGCCGGCGTCGAGTTCGGGTTGTAGTTGCTTGCAATCGATATCGTAGGCGGCGGGGCACCCTGCGTGTCGCGCGTAAGAATTGTCGAGAAGTTGACCCCGCTCGCGCCGTTCCTGTTGTAGCGACCGATGTCCGCCGCGCCATTCACGAGGAAGCCGTTCTGCGTGATCAGACCGCCGCTCGTGCTGTCTACCGTCAGGTTGCCGAGGGTGAGGAAATCGGGCGTGTTGTTGGTGATCGTGATTTGCGCGTCGCCGGGCGCCTGCAGCTTGCCGGTGCCGGTCAGGTTGTCGGCCTTGACGCGAATGTTGCCCAAGCCAACCTTGATGTCGTTGACCGTGATGAAGTCTGCGATCGGGCCGCTCGCGGCGACGTCGCTCAGCGTCGGTGTGGCGCCGGCCTGCAGCTGGCTGGACAGCGTCGTCGCCAGCATGGTGAGGTTCGGGCTCGGCGGCGTGACCGACGGCGACGGATCAAAGTAGGTCTCGTAGCGCGTCGCCAGCGCGCCGGCCTGCGTCGAGATGGTGCCGGACGCCGTCGCCAGGTTGGTCTGCGCGCTGCTGATGTTGTTGAACGCCGTGGTGTCGGATGCGTAGCTGCTGCTGTGCGTGTCGGTCGTACGCCAGGCGTTCGCGAGCGAGGTCTGCTCCGTCTTGATGGTGGACAGATCCGAAACCAGCGTTGCCGTCTTGCTCTGGATCTGGTTGTTGTTGGTCGCGATCTGGGAGATCTTGCTCTGGATGGTGGCCGCGTAGCCCGCCATCGTGGTGTTGTCGCTCGCCGAGCGCGTCGTCTGGCCTGCGAGCGCGGAAAGCTGGCTCGATAGCGTCGTGATGTCGCCCTGCAGCGTCACGTTCTGCGCCTGCAGGTAGGAGATGCTGCTCGTGTTCGACGCGTTGCTGTCGGCGAGGTTGTTCGCGTCGGTGATCTTCGCGTTCAGGTCGTTCAGCGTCGTCTGCTGCGCGGTAGTGCGCCCCGCGTAGCCGCTCAGGCTCGTGAGAGAAGTGCTGATCGAGCTGTTCTGAGTCTTGACCGTGCTGTAGTTGGTGATCACCGAGCTGACCATGGTGCTGGTCGCCGGGATGCTCAGGATCGTGTCGTCGGTCGTCTGGATCTTGACGACGTTGTTGGCGTTCGTCGCCACCGAGAACTCGACCGACTGGCGCGGGCTCGGATTGTTGAACGAGGTCGAGACGTTGATGTTGCCGGCCGAGTCCTGGTGGCCGATGCCGAGTGCGATCAGCTGGTGCTCGAGGAAATTGATCTCGGCCTGGTAGGCGCCGCTCGCCACAGGGTCAGCGGAGTACTGCTGCAGGAGGCTGGTGAGCTTCGCGATGCGCGCGAGGATCGAGTCGCCGATGCCGACCGCGTGCTGGATCGAGTAGGTGACCCCGCCGGTCTGCACGGGGATCAGTTGCCAGGCGACCAGCCCGGTGTTCGGGTCGACGCAGGGCACCGTGCTGCAGCCGGCCGTGGTCAGCAACTGGTAGTCGAGCGTGAGCGAAGCGCTGCGATGGATGCCGGTAAGCACAGAGCCGTCGACCTGCACGTTCGCGGCGCCGGATGTCGAAGTCGAACCGCCCGTGATGTCCAACGACACGTCGCCACCGCCGAAAGCGTTGCTGATCGCGCTGCCGATCGCCGCCGCCGCTTCGCGATAAAGGTCCTTGCCGACGCCGGTCGCGTTCGCAGTGACCGCTCCCTTGTCGGCATTCAGGCTGATGTCGCCGGCGGCCTGGATGCTCGTGGTCGCGCCCAGCACTAGGACCGAGGCGTTGCTCGCGACATTGCTTTGCGCGTCCGGCGTGGTGTCGATCGGAACCGCGGTCTTGTTCCACAGGTTGACGGCCGAGTTGGCGATGATGCTCGTCGGCGCGCCCCCGGAGCTCTCGCCGCCGGAGAGGCTGATCGTGCCCGTATCCGAGTAAAGCTGCGCGCCGCTGTTGACGATGGCCTGACTATTGCCGTTGTAGATCGCATAGCCCGAGCCCGACGGCGCGCCCGCGAGGCCGTAGGCGTTCGCCGAGGCGCGCGCGTCGAGGTTGACGCTCGAGCGCGCCCCGGCGCCGATGTTGCCAGAGTCGACGGTCACCCGCGAGCCGGCCCCGAAGACCACGCTGGCATCGCTCTGGTCGACGAAGATTTTCGAGTCGGCCTCGGCCAGCGCGATCGCACCGCCGGAATCGAGCTTCGCCTTGTCGTGCGCGACGATCTCGTTGTACGCATCCATCGCGAAGGACCCGGTGCTCGAGGCGGGCAGCAGGACGTGCACCACGGCGTTGCCGCCAAGCGCGGCGGTCGTGTCGTGACGGATGTGGGTGACGCTGGAACCCGCGGGCGCGTTGACCAGGCCGCCGGACCCCGAATTCACGTTCCAGGGCTGGTTGTCGGGATTGGCCGCCGAATCATCACTGCTGTAGCCGAGCCAGTACTTGTGGCTGATGTTGTTGGCCGCAATGCTGGCGTTGTTGGTTGAGACATAGCTGCCGACGGTCGCGGTCACCGTGCTGTCCACGGTATTCTGCGCGCTCGAGCCGCTCGCCCCAACGACCGAGGCGCTCGTACTGTCAACGGAGCCGTTGTACTGCGTGGTGTGCGTGGCGTTGACATCGAGAAGCGTGGTGGCGAGCTGGTGGTTCACGTCACCAGTGCCTGTGGATGCCGAAGTGTTGCTCGTGCTCGACGTCGTCGCCGAGGCCGCCGCACCGGACACCAGTCCGCCGCTGCCCGAAACCGCGGTCGCGAGGTTGCTGTCACTGCCGGTCGCGGTCACGTGCAGCCCGCCCGCAGCGCCGCCCGCGTGCCCGAGCGTGACGCCATCACCCAGCGATGCACTGGTGACGGTGTTCGAATGCGCATTCGCGAGGTTTGCGCCCGCGGCGACGATGCCGCCGGCGATACCCGACACGCTCGCGCGCTGGCTGCTGGTGTTGCTCGCGTTCACGGTGGCATTGCCGGAGACGTCCAGCGTGCTGCC
>JBAIYN010000179.1:0-3841 GCA_037915775.1 Burkholderiales bacterium
GCCGCTGCGGCGCTCGAGCAGCGCCTCGCCTTCCTCGCGGCCGTCGCGGCCGAAGTACTTGTGCAGCAGATAGACCATCGCCCACAGATGGCGCCCCTCCTCCACATTGACCTGGAACAGGTTGCGCAGGTCGTACAGGGAGGGCGCGGTCAGCCCCAGATGGCGCTGCTGCTCGACCGACGCGGGCTCGGTGTCGCCCTGCGTGACGATGATTCGACGCAGATTCGCGCGGTGTTCTCCCGGGACGTCCTGCCATGCGTCCTCGCCCTTGTGGTCGCCGAAGTGGATCTTGCGATTGGTTTCACCCGGATTCAGGAAGATGCCCCAGCGGTACTCGGGCATCTTCACGTAGCCGAACTGCGCCCAGCCCTGCGGATCGACGCTGACCGCGGTACGCAGATAGACGTCGAAGTTCTGCGACCCCTCGGGCCCCATGTCCTGCCACCAGTGCAGGTAGTTGGGCTGCCACTGCTCGAGCGCGCGCTGCAGCGCACGGTCCTCGCTCAGGTTGACGTTGTTGGGGATCTTCTCGCTGTAGTCGATGGAGGACATGCTCGTTTCCCTTGGAGGTTGTCGCTATCTCTGATCCGTTGCTCGTTGCCTGTTGTCGGTTGTCCGTTGTCCGTCGTCGGCAAAGTCTGCGCGCGTGCGCGGTCTGCGCAGAACGGAGAACGGACAACGGCCCTTAGACGCGGCTCCAGTCGAACGCCGCCTTTTCGCCCTTGCCATAGACCTTCAGCGCGCCCTTGTCGCCGACCGCGTTCGGGCGCTGGAAGATCCAGTTCTGCCACGCCGTCAGCCGACCGAAGATCCGGGTGAACATGGTTTCACGGCCATTGAAGCGCAGGTTTGCCTCCATGCCTGTCAGGGCATCGGGTGACAGCGCGACACGCTCCTCGACGGCAATTCTCACCTCGTCCGGCCAGTCGATGTCGTCCGGATTCGACGTGACGAGCCCGAGCGCGAACGCGGCGTCCGCGTCCAGCAATTCTCCGGCGCGGGCGCGCACCGCCTCGAGCGGCGCCTGCTCGTCATAGAAGCGGCGGGCGAGACGGCTCTGGTCGGTGGCCATCGGGTAGAGGCCGAAGTTGACTTCGCCGACGGCGATGCGCGGAGCGCGCGGATCATCGTGCGCGGCGAGCATGTAGCTACGGTCGCAGGCGAGCGCGAGTTCGAGCAGCGTGCCGGCGAAGCACGAGCCCGGTTCGATCAGCGCGAACAGGCTGCGCGACGAAACGTCGAGGCGGCTCAGCGTCCTGCGCAGCAGGCCGATCGTCTCGCGCACGAACCAGTGGTCGCGGTGGGCCAGCAGCGTGGCGTCGGTCGCCAGCACCGCGGCCGGTTCGCCCATGGTCTTCAGCAGCCAGGTGCCGATATCGAGCTCGTTGGTGCGCATCGACAGGATCGCGTCGTCAAGCTCGCGTGCCAGCGCCAGCGGATACCAGTCGGCGCCGGCAGCGAGGATCGCGTCGATCGTCGTCGGCTGTGCGGCGCCCGGACCACGGACCGTGAACGTCGCCGTGCGCCGGACGCGGTCGATCTCGACCTTCACATTCGTATAGCGCAGCGCGTCGGCCTCGATCGTGCGATTCAGCGGCGTCAATCCGATGCCCTTCGCATCCGCCGGCCGGTCGCTGAGTTCCGCCAGCGCCAGCGCGCGCGCGCGCGCCCGCTGCGCGAACACCGCCGGACGGGCGATATCGTCGACGAGGCGCCAGTCCTTCGCCTTCTGCCCACGTACCCCTTCGGTCGTGGTGCAGAAGATGTCGGCAAGGTCGTGGCGAACATGACGCTTGTCCGTCACACGCGTCAGGCCGCCCGTGCCCGGCAGTACGCCCAGCAGCGGCACCTCGGGCAGGCTCACCGCGCTCGACCGATCGTCGACCAGGATGATTTCGTCGCAGGCAAGTGCAAGCTCGTAGCCGCCACCGGCGCACGAACCATTGACCGCAGCGAGAAACTTCAGCCCCGAGTGGCGGCTCGAATCTTCCAGTCCGTTGCGCGTCTCGTTGGTGAACTTGCAGAAATTCACCTTCCATGCGTGGCTGGAGACACCCAGCATGAAGATGTTGGCTCCAGAGCAGAACACCCGGTCCTTCAGGCTCGTGATGACCACGGTGCGGACTTCGGGATGCTCGAAACGGATGCGGTTGACGGCGTCGTGCAGTTCGATATCGACGCCGAGGTCGTAGCTGTTCAGCTTCAGCTTGTAGCCCGGCCGCAGACCGCCGTTCTCGTCGAAATCGGCCGCCAGGGTGGCCACCGGCCCGTCGAACCCGAGCTTCCAATGCCGATAGCGCGCGGGTTCCGTCTGATAGTCGACGCGAAGTTCACTGCTCACCGGTTCGCCTCCTCGTCTAACGCAAGATACTTCATCTTACAGGATCCAAGCAGGCATAATAATTCATATCTGGCCAAGCGTCAACCGCGCTCCTGCGCGATCCCGAGGATCAGGCGGGCAGGCGCAGTGCGCCGCGCACCAGCTCACGCAGGGCGACAAACGTCTCCTCGAGCCGCTGCGCGCTGGTGTCGAGCTTGAATTCGGCCTTCGAGTAGAACGCGGCTCGTCCGGCCAGGATGCGTTTCAGGTCTTCCATCGCTTCCGCACCGGATGACATCGGGCGCAGGTCGCCCTGCGCGGTGACCCGCTTCATATGGTCTTCGGGATCCGCGTAGAGCCACACCGTCGTGCAGTGGGCCAGCAGCAGATTGAACGTCGCCGGGTCCGAAACCAGCCCGCCGGGTATCGCGAGCACCGCTTCCGGGTAGATCTGGATCGCCTCCTCCAGCGCGCGCCTTTCGTAGCGCCGATACGCGTTCATGCCGTACAGGGCCTGGATCTCGGAGATCGTGCAGCCGGCGAATTTTTCGATCTCCCGGCTCAGCTCCACGAACGGAAAGCCCAGATCTTCGGCGAGCATCTGCCCGAGGGTCGACTTGCCCGCGCCACGCAGGCCGATCAGCGCGACGCGTGGGCTGTGCGTTGCATTGGCGCCGCCGGTGCCCAGCATCTCGCCGATTGCCGCGCGCACGCGCCGCAGCGTGCCTTCATCGCGGCCGTCGAGCAGCTCGCGGATCAGCAGCCATTCCGGCGTCGACGTCGTCACATCGCCAAGGAGCTCCGCGAGCGGGCACTGCAGTGCAGTGGCGACCTGCTGCAGCACCAGGATCGACGCATTGCCGATGCCGTACTCGAGGTTGGCCAGGTAGCGCTCGGAAATATCCGCAGACAGAGCGACCGCCTTGCGCGTGAGCCCGCGGCGTGCACGCAACGCTCGAACCCGCTCGCCGAGCAACACCAGGAACGGATTCTTCGCTTCGGGTTCAACCAGCGCCGCAGCGGTCGCTGCGCCGGGGTTAGCAACGCCGCCGTCCGCCGCGCCGCCATGAATTATAGTGCTTGACATGAACTACCTCGCCACCTATCGTGCTCTACAGGCACAATAGTTCATCAAACTTGGCAGTGCAAGCTCGAAAGGCAAACGAAATGACTCAGCAGGCTTTTCGCGAACAGATCGTGCAACTCACCGCACGCATCACGGGACGCTCGCTGGATGCGGCACTGGACGCGTGGCTCAATCGCGAGTGCGGCCCGGGCAGCGACACCTACCAGGCGATCTTTCGCTCGTGTCGACAAGGCGTTGCCGAGGGCTGGCTGTGCGACCGCGAAGCCGGGGGTATTCGTTATGGACGAATCTTCAAGCCCGCCGCCGGCCTGCACGGCTTCTCGGTCGACGTCGTCGACATGAAGGACATCGCGGGGCCGCATCACACGCATCCGAACGGAGAGATCGATCTGATCATGCCGATCGACGGCGACGCGCTGTTCGATGGCCGGCCG
>JBAIYN010000143.1:0-17033 GCA_037915775.1 Burkholderiales bacterium
TGGACAACCCGGAGATGACGAAGCTTCCGTCACGGCGTTTCGCGCGGCGGCTGCGCGCGTTACGCGGCCGGTCCGGTGCTCGCGCGCAAACAATCGGGTCCGACCGGGGAACAATTGACCGCCACACCGGCTAGAGTGGTCGCGCAGCCCCCAAGTTCTGGGATGCCACTCGTTCTTGGGAGTGTGCTGCCGCCGCGGCGGGCGCCGGCGGCGATTTCCCGAGGCGGGCGCCCTGCGCCGCGCGGCTCAGGTCTTCGGCAGCGTGACGCCGGTCTGGCCCTGATACTTGCCGCCGCGGTCCCGGTAGCTGGTCTCGCAGACCTCGTCGCTCTCGATGAAGATCACCTGCGCGCAGCCCTCGCCCGCGTAGATCTTCGCCGGCAGCGGCGTGGTGTTGGAGAATTCGAGCGTCACGTGGCCTTCCCACTCGGGCTCGAGCGGCGTCACGTTGACGATGATGCCGCAGCGCGCGTAGGTCGACTTGCCGAGGCAGATCGTCAGCACGTTGCGCGGGATGCGGAAGTACTCGATCGTGCGCGCCAGCGCGAACGAGTTGGGCGGGATGATGCACACGTCGCCCTGGAAATCGACGAACGAATTGGCATCGAAGTTCTTCGGGTCGACGATCGTGCTGTTGATGTTGGTGAAGATCTTGAACTCGCGCGCCACCCGCACGTCGTACCCATAGCTGGAGGTGCCGTAGCTGACGATCTTGTGGCCGTTGACGCTGCGCACCTGTCCGGCCTCGAACGGTTCGATCATCCCGTGCGCCGCCATGCGGCGAATCCATTTATCGCTCTTGATCGTCATTTCGGAACAGCCCGAACTCAAAAAACTGTGATTCTAGGCTGCGCTGGACGCGTTCGTTGGCAGCGATCAACCTTCCGGACACGCGCGGTGCTACAAGCGAAGCAACCCGCTCTTCGCGACGACCAGACCATGATCCCCGCTCTGTCCACGGAAAATCTGCGACGCAAGGCCGACCTGTCCGCGCTCCGGTTCGAGTCGACCGCGGAGCTTGCGCCGATCGACGGCCTGCTGGGCCAGGGCCGCGCCGCCGACGCCCTGCAACTGGGCACGCGCATCGGCGCGCCCGGCTTCAACCTGTTCGTGATCGGCAGCACCGGCGCCAGTATCGATCGGGCGGTCAAGGATCTGCTGCACGAGAAGGCGGCCGCGCAACCGTTGCCGTCCGACTGGGTTTACGTGAACAACTTCGCCGATCCGCGCACGCCGCGCGCGATCGAGTTGCCGCCCGGGCGCGGCGTCGAACTGCGCGATGCGGTGAAGGACCTGATCGATGACCTCGGCGTCGCGCTGCCCGCGGCGTTCGAAAGCCAGGACTACCAGGCGCGCCGCGGCGCGATCGACGAGAAATTCCAGCATCGGCAGGAAGAGGCGCTGAACGCGCTGCGTCAGGAAGGCGCGGGGCGCGGCGTCGCGCTGGCGCGCACGCCGTTCGGCTTCGCGCTGGCGCCGATGAAGGACGGCGCGGTGATGAAGCCGGACGCGATCAACGCGCTCGCCGAGGACGAGCGCAACGCGCTGCAGAACGTGATGTCCGAGTTCGAGAAGAAGCTGGAAGCGCTGCTGCAGTCGATCCCGCGCTGGGACAAGGAGCGACGCGACGAGGTGCGGCTGCTGGACCGCGAGACCGCACGCTACGCGGTCGGTCACGCGATCGACGAGATGAAGGCGCGCTTCGCCGACCTGCCGCGCGTGCTCGAGCATCTCGAAGCGGTGCGCAGCGACCTGCTGGCCAACGTCGGCGTGTTCATCGTGCAGGCCGCACGGCGCGAGACCGGCGAGGAGAGCGAGATCGCCGCCGGCGCGCTGGAGCGCTACGCGATCAACGTACTGGTCTCGCAGCCGAAGGATGCGCAGGGCGCGCCGGTCGTGGAGGAACTGCATCCGACGATCGGCAACCTGCTCGGCCGTGTCGAGCACGAATCGCAGCAGGGCGTACTGGTCACGAATTTCCGCCACATCAAGGCCGGCGCGCTGCACCGGGCCAACGGCGGCTACCTGATGCTCGACGCGCTCGCGGTGCTGTCCGAGTATTACAGCTGGGTCGCGCTGAAGCGCGTGCTCAAGAGCGGCCGCATCCGCATCGAAAGCCTGGGCGATCTGCTCTCCCTGACCAGCACGGTGTCGCTGGAGCCGGAGCCGATTCCGCTGAACATCAAGGTGGTGCTGTACGGCGATCGATGGCTCTATTACCTGCTGCAGTTCTACGACCCCGGGCTGTCGCAGCACTTCAAGGTCGTGGCCGATTTCGAGGACGAGCTGTCGCGCAGCCCGGAGGGCGAAGCGATGTTCGCGCGTCTGGTTGCCGCGCTCGCGGCCCGCGAGAAACTGAAGCCGCTCGACCGCGCCGCGGTGGCGCGCGTGATCGAGGAGGCGGCACGCCTGGCCGAGGATGCACACAAGCTGACGCTGCTGACCGACTCGGTGCGCGACCTGCTGACCGAAGCCGATTTCCTGTCCAGCGAGGCGCAGCGTGCGCTGACGACGGCCGCCGACGTCGACCGCGCGGCGCGCGAGCGCGTGCGGCGCGCGGCGCGGCTCAGCGAACGGGTGCAGGAATCGATCCAGCGCGACATCGCGCTGATCGACACCGCCGGCAGCCGCGTCGGGCAGATCAATGGGCTGTCGGTGTTCGAGCTCGGCGGCTTCATGTTCGGGCGGCCTACGCGGCTGACCGTCCGCGTGCGGCCCGGCAGCGGGCGCGTGGTCGACATCGAGCGCGAGGTCAAGCTCGGCGGACCGATCCATTCGAAGGGCGTGCTGATCCTGTCCGGCTTCATCAGCGGCCGCTACGCGCTCGACGTGCCGATGTCGCTTGCCGCATCGATCGTGTTCGAGCAGAGCTATGGCGGCGTCGAAGGCGACAGCGCGTCGTGCGCGGAACTTGCCGCATTGCTGTCGGCGCTCGCCGACGCTCCGCTGCGCCAGGACCTGGCAATCACCGGCTCGATCAATCAGCACGGGCAGGTGCAGGCGATCGGCGGGGTGAACGCGAAGATCGAGGGCTTCTTCGACATCTGCAATGCGCGCGGCCTCACCGGCACGCAGGGCGCGCTGATCCCGGCATCGAACGTGCAGCACCTGATGCTGCGCGCCGACGTGATCGATGCCTGCGCGGCCGGCCGCTTCGCCGTCTACGCGATCAACGACATCGACGAGGCGATTGCGCTGCTGGCCGGAGTGGCGGCGGGCAGCCGCGACGCCGACGGCAAGTTCCCGCCCGACAGCGTGAATGGACGCGTCGAGGCGCAACTGCATGCATTCGCACGCGTGCAGCAGCAGGCCAAGGCGGCGGAAGGGCGGCAAGAGCCGGTGTGACCCGCGATGGCCGTGTCGATCCGCAGCGTGGTGATCAGCCTCCCGGTCGCTGGGTCGGCCCCGGAACTGCTGCGGCTTGCGGCGGACATCGCGCGCCTGATGGGCGCCGATCTGCGTGCGCTGTATGTCGAGGACGAGTCGCTGCTCGACGTCGCCGACCTGCCGCTGGCGCGCGAACTCGATCCGCTGCGTCCGCGGGATGAGCGCTGGCGCCCGCTGCTGCGCAAACAGCTCGCGCGCGACCTCGAACTTGCGGCGGCGGTGGTGCGGCGCCGCCTGGCCGACGTCGCACGCACGGTCGGGGTGCGCGTGGAATTCTCGGTCGTGCGCGCCGGAAGCCAGCCGCTCGCGGCGCTCGACGAACTGCGCGAGCACGGCGACTTCGTGCTGGTCATCCCCGCCGAGCGCAACGCGCAGCTACCCCCGCTGCCCGCCGGTGCCGTGCTGTTTGCTCCACCCGGCGCGACGCGGCACAGCGGCGACGTCGTCGCCCTTGCCGACCGCGCCGAAGCCGCAGCCGCCCGCCTAGCCGATCGGATCGCGCACGCCGCGCGGGCGCGGCTCGTCGTCATCGATGCGGCGGGCGATGCCGAAGAGCTGCAGCACGCGCTCGGCCGGCTGCGCGTGCGGCTGATCGTTGCGAGCGCGAGCGCGCTCGCCGCCGTCGAGGATGGTGCGCGCCTGGCCGCACTGCGGCGCGTACCTGTGATCGTGGTGCCCGAAGTGCGGCGCGAATAGCGTTGCGAGCGTACGTGCTCGACATCGACGGCGCGTGGGGCGAAGGCGGAGGCCAGCTGATCCGCACCGCCGTGGCGCTGGCCGCCATCACGCGCACGCCGATTCGCGTACGCAATGCGCGGGCAGCGCGGCGGCCGGCGGGACTCGCCCCGCAACACCTGGCCGCGGTGCGCGCAGCCGCCGCATTGTGCAGGGCGGCCACCACCGGCGCGGAATTGCGCGCGACGTCGTTCGATTTCGTTCCGGACCACATCGTCGCGGGCGAGTTCTGCTTCGACGCCGGCACAGCGGGCAGCATCACGCTGCTTGCACAGGCCCTGCTTCCGGTGATGGTGCGCGCGCCCGCGCGCTGCCGGATCACGCTGATCGGCGGCACCGACGTGCGCGGCGCGCCGCCGTTCGACTACTTCCGCCACGTGCTGCTTGCGCATCTGGCCGCGCTCGGCGTGGCGGTCGACTGCGAACTGTGCCGGCGCGGCTATTTCCCGCGCGGCGACGGCAAGGTCGATCTGACGACCCTGCCGGCGCGGGCGCGCGCTCATCGCTTCGAGGTCCTGCACGCGCCGCGCCGCATTGAAGGTTGCGCGCACAGCGACCATCTCGACGCGCACGTGGCTACGCGCATGGCCGACGCCGCGCGCGCGCGTCTGCATCTGCCGGCGCAGATCGCGATCGAGGTCGACGCCGCGGCGGCGTGCGCCGGAGGGGCGATCACGCTGTGGAGCCACGATGGCGGCGCCGCGCTCGGCGCGGGCCAGGTGGCCCAGCGCGGCGTAAGGGCGGAAACACTTGGCGATGCCGTCGGCGCCGAGCTCGCGTCCGACCTCGAGGCCGGCGCCGGGCTCGACATGCACGCAGCCGATCAGCTGCTGGTCTGGCTCGCGTTGGCCGCGGGCGAATCGAGTTTGACGACGCGCGAAGTCACATTGCACGCGCGCACCGCGATGTGGCTGATCCAGCAGTTCCTGCCGGTGCAGTTCGACATCGAGCCGGCGGGCCGGCTCAGCCGCGTACGGGTGCGGCCGCACGCGCTGCCGCATGCGGCACGCGGGGTGAACCGATGAGCCGCGCCGATCTGAGGCTCTTCCTGTGCGGCGACGTGATGCTCGGCCGCGGCGTCGATCAGATTCAGCAGCACTACAGCGATCCGCGGCTGTACGAGGGGTATGTCAGGTCCGCGCACGGTTACGTCGACCTCGCGGAGCAGGCCAGTGGACCGATTCCGCGCAGCGTCGCTCCCGGCTACGTGTGGGGCGACGCATTGAGCGAATTCGCGCGCGTGCGTCCCGATGTGCGGATCATCAATCTCGAAACCGCGGTGACCACTTGCGCTGAGCCGTGGCCCGGCAAGGGGATTCACTACCGGATGCATCCGGCCAATGCGAGCGTGCTTGGTGCGGCCGGGATCGACTGCTGCGTGCTGGCGAACAACCACGTGCTCGACTGGGGTCGTGCCGGCCTCGTCGAGACGCTGGACACGCTGCACGCCGCCGGCATCCGCACCGCGGGGGCCGGCCGCGATGCCGAAGAAGCCGCGCAGCCGGCAATCATCGAGACCGGCGACGGCGCCCGCGTGCTGTTGTTCGCGTTCGCAACGCTCGACTGCGGCACCCAGCACGACTGGGCAGCGACGACGACGCGCGCCGGCATCGCTCTGCTGCCCTCGCTGTCGGCGTCCGAGGTAGAGGCGATCGCCGCGCGCGTGCGCGCCGCGCGGCGGCCGCTCGACGTCGTCGTCGCGTCGATCCACTGGGGAGGCAACTGGGGCTATGCGGTGCCAGCGCCGCAGCGCGCGTTCGCGCACGCGCTGATCGAGGAGGCGCAGGTCGACATCGTGCACGGCCACTCGTCGCATCACCCGAAGGGACTCGAAGCGCATCGCGGGCGCCTGATCCTGTACGGCTGCGGCGACTTCATCAACGATTACGAGGGAATCGGCGGTTATGAGGAATTCCGCGCGGGGCTGGGCTTGATGTACTTCGCCACGCTGGCCACCGGCGACGGCGCGCTGGCGCGGCTGCAGATGACGCCGACGCGCGTGCGCCGCTTCCGCGTGGAGCGTGCCGCGGCCGACGACGCGCGCTGGCTCGCGGCCACGCTCGAGCGCGAATGCGGCAAACTCGGTTCGCAATTGCAGCAGGCAGCCGATGGGACCCTTCTGCTGGCCCGCTGACACGACGCAGATCCTGGGCCGCCGCCAATCCCGCGAAGGCGCAGCGATGCCCGCAATTCCCGTACGGCCGCTAGACTCCCGCCTCCGCGCGGCCGACAACGGCCTGGGGCGCGCGGTGGCCGAACCCCCTATATGAGCTTTCACTGGATGCCCGCGCAGCCGGGAGACGCGCTCGCCGATGTCGATACGCCGGCGCTGATCCTGGATCTCGATCGGTTCGAGACCAATCTCGGGCGCCTGATGGACGCCGCGCGCGACGCGGGCGTGCGCGTACGCCCGCACGCCAAGAGCCACAAGTCGCTGCAGATCGCACATCGCCAGATCGCAGCCGGCGCGATCGGCGTGTGCTGCCAGAAGGTCGGCGAGGCCGAGGTGTTCCTCGCCGGCGGCATCAAGGACGTGCTGGTCACCAACGAGATCGTCGGCGAACGCAAGATCCGGCGCCTCGCGCAACTGGCGTGCATGTTCTCGCCGGCCCGCGTCGGCGTGTGCGTCGATGACGTCGGCAACGTGCGGCAGCTCGGCCAGATCTGTGACGAGGAAGACGCGCACGTGGACGTGTACGTCGAGATCGATGTCGGCCAGAACCGCGCCGGCGTCGCCGATGCGGACGCAGCGGTAGAACTGGCGCGCGAAGTGGTCGGCCATCCGCGCCTGACGCTGATGGGACTGCAGGCGTACGCAGGCTCGTCGCAGCACCGGCGCGGCGTGCCGGAGCGCCGTGCCGGCAGCGATAGCGCCGCACGCCGGGCCTTCGAGATACGCGACGCGTTGCGGGGCGCAAGTCTGCCGTGCGAGATCATCACCGGCGGCGGTACCGGCACCTTCATGTACGAAGCGGCGAGCGGAATCTTCAGCGAAATCCAGCCGGGTTCATTCGCGCTGATGGACTCCGACTACGCGCGCAACGAAGTCGATCCGCAGGTGCCGCATTTCGAGCACGCGCTGTTCATCCTGTCCACGGTGATGAGCCTGCGCGGCGACCGCGCCACCCTCGACGCGGGGCTGAAGGCCTTTTCCACCGATTCCGGCCCGGCGCGTCCCACTTTCCCCGGCTGGCACGTGCACGCGGTTTCCGACGAGCACACGGTGCTGACGCGGGTCGACGACGAGGGTCCGACGATTCGTCTCGGCGCGAAAGCGCTGCTGATCCCCAGCCATTGCGACCCGACCGTGAACCTGCATGACTGGATCGTCGCGATCCGCAAGAACAAGGTCGAGGACGTGTGGCGCGTCGACGCGCGAGGAGCCGTGTTCTGAAACCGATTCGCGACCGCTCCGGTCCGGCGCGCGGATGTCAGGAAGCACCCGGCACAGCCAAAGACCCCTACGTCCGCAGGCTGTCGGATCTTCTTACATTGCGACCGTCGCGCGATCGCTGCGATCTTCAAAATCAAGGACTTGGCGTTGCGGTATGGTTCTTGCAGGATTCAATGCCGACCGTTGTTGAGCCTCGCACAAGGGGGCGATCCGGCCGCTCGCGTTTCCTTCCGCTTCCGCCTGCTGAATGAGAACGCTGGCCCTGCTGATGGCGGGGTACGCGGGTCTCTGACGGGTGCGGCAGTGTCGACGACACCGCCGGAAGCGTGACGCGAATGGTCCGATCGACTTGACCCGAGAAGACGAAACGACCATGGCGAAATTGCTGTTGACACTGCAGGGCGTCGCGCTGCGCGAAGTCCTGCTATCCGAGGAAGAGACGACGATCGGCCGGCGCAGCCGCAATCGCATCGTCCTGGACACCCTCGGCGTCAGCGGCGAACACGCGGTGGTACGCCGCTGCGGCGCGGATTTCTACATCGAAGACCTGGGTTCGACCAACGGCACCCTCGTCAATGGCCAGCCGGCGAGAAAGCGGCTCCTGCACGCAGGCGACAGCATCGAAATCGGCGAGTACCGGCTGAAGTTCCTTGCGGACGGCGATGGGGAATCGAGGCCCGGCAGCACCGATCGGGAGACATCGCGCTCGCTAGCGACCAGCCCGTTCGATCCGGCGCCAAACACGATCCAGATTCCACGGGCGGGCGGCCCCGCCGAAGCCCCCGTGCCCGATGGGCCGCGACTGCGCATCCTGTCCGGCGCCAACGCGGGCCGGGAGTTCCGGATCAGGAAACTGCTGACGCGGCTCGGACGGCCGGGCCACGAGACGGCGGTCATCACGCGCCGCCCGACCGGCTATTTCATCGAGCACCATCGCGGCGACGCTTTTCCGAAGGTCAACTGGGTCAGGATCGGCAAGTCCGCACGTCAACTCGCAGACCACGACGTGATCGAACTCGCGGGCGTGACGATCGAGTTTCTGGATGCCGAGCATTCGACTGCACCGGCCCCGCACCCGCAGTTGCCGCCGCACGCAGTTGCGGCTGCGGCGAAAACGTCGCTGTCCAGGCCCATGGTGACGCAGACCGCGCCGGCGCCAACGCGTTCGAGCCCGGGCGAGGAAGGTCGGGCTGCCGATCGGTTGGCGAAGATGCCGGCGGTGAATCCGCAGATTCAGGCAGCGGCGAAGACCGAGCGATCTTCGCCCGAGGTCACGACAAATCGACTGCGCAGCCTGCTGACGATCGGCAGGCGTCGGCGCGCAGTCCCGCAGCCCGGACCGCGGCCGAATCCGGGGGCGCGAATCTTCTTCGAAGAACTGCGCATGACCGTGCAGGCCGGGCTGACCAACGAACTGTGGAAGTGGCTGCTGGACGCCGGTTGGCGCGAGATCACGCACCGGCCGGATCGGCGCCGCTATTGCGATGTCCCGACCGAGTGCGTCTACGAACTCTTCGAATGCGCGGCAGAGGACCGCCGTGACGTGCTCGACCTGTGCGTGGCGCGCGCGCATGAGGGCCGCATGCACGCTCTGGCCCCGGCGGCGGAATCGAGGCGCTGAGCGTCGGCGATCGGCACGGCCGCTCGTATCACGAGTGAAGCTGCCGTCTGGCATCGTCTGATGCGCAGGCAATCCCCAGCTCGCGGGCAAATTCGCCTCTGACTGGCTGCCGCTCTGAGAACCGGCGGGTGCGGCAGCGCGTCTACTTGCCAATCCCCATGTTGCCGCGCTGTCGCACGAGGAGAATTCATCCGTGGGCGCTTCGGCAACGGGGGAGTCTTCGATGAGCACATTGACCAAGGTCGTCACCGGCATGATGGGCCAGCTGCGACCCAGGCCGGCGAGAGGAAATTCGGCGGCGCTGATGGCACTGCCCGCGCCCAGGAAGCGCGGCGGTCTTCCACTGATGGAAGCGCTCTCCAAGCGCCAGTCGTCGCGCGAGTTCGCCGCCGATGCGTTGCCTCTGCCGCTGCTGTCGGGGCTGCTGTGGGCTGCCGATGGTGTGAACCGGAAGGACGGCAAGCGCACCGCCCCATCGGCAATCAATGCGCAGGAGATCGATGTCTTCGTGGCACTGGCCACCGGCGCTTATCGGTATGACCCGGCCGCCCACGAACTGCGGCTGATCGCGTCGGCGGACCTGAGGCGCGTGACCGGGTATCAGGATTTCGTCGACGAGGCGCCGCTCGATCTGGTGTATGTGGCCGACCACGCGCGGATGAGGCTGGTGCCGGTCGGCCAGCGCGCGGCATTCGCGAACGTTGCCGCCGGGGCGATTGCGCAGAACGTGTACCTCTACTGCGCGAGCAACGGTCTGGCCACCGTGATCCGCGCGTGGATCGATCGCGAGGCGATCGCCAACGCGCTGGGGCTGACGCACGATCAGCAGGTACTGCTGTCGCAGACCGTCGGGTATCCGAAGTCGGCCCGGAAGCACTAGCTGGCGAAGGGTACGCCGGGCGACGCCCGCGGCCTGCTATCGAGCAAGGCGCCGTCGCACCTCGGTCACGAGTGCTGGCCCGGGGGTTCCATCCTGCTGCGCGCGATGGCGTCCTGCAGGCAATCGCCGCGATGTTCAGGCGCGCATTCGATGAGTTCTGCAACGCTGTCGCCGGGAACGTCGAAGTAGCGGCGGCGATCGGGTCGATGCTTGATCTCGCGCCAACCGGCGCGCTGCAGCCAGACCCAGAGGTCGTGGCTCATTCCCGCCTGGACCGTCATGCGAACGTCGCCGCAGAAGATGCGAGCGCCGGCGTGCGGCCGGGCTCCGGGAGGAGGGATCGACCGCCGGACACGTATGCGCAGCAGCGTGCGGATCCGATCCGTCGCGACGCTTTGCAGTGGCAGTCTCATACGGGGGATATGCGTACTTTCCACAATCATACGAAGACCGACCGGACTGCCGCAACCGACGCACCACCCCGCTCGTCGTCCGCCTGAATGCCGGCACTTCGTTCGGCGCAATGCAGCGCCAGGGCGTGCGCCGCCGGGGGCGCAGACAGCCCTGGGCGGCCGATCAGGCACTCGAGATGCGCGCGCAGCGCGCTCTCAGGCGTTTTCGAACCCGTCGACCACGTTGGCTGCGTTGATGCCCAGTTCCGCCGCGGCGTACCCGCCTTCGAGTACGAAAACGGTGGGCAGGCCCAAACGCGCAAGCCTGTCCCCGAGCCTGGGATAGTCACCGGACTGCAGCTTGAACGTGGAGATCGGGTCGCCGACGAAGGTGTCGAGCCCGAGAGAGACGACGAGCGCGTCGGCCCGCTGTCGCCGAATCAGCGCGCAGGCCTCGTCCAGCGCGGCAAACCACGCTTCGGCTTCGGTGCCGGCCGGCAGCGGCAGGTTCCGGTTGAAGCCCAGGCCTTCTCCCGCCCCGGTCTCGTCCGCGTATCCGGAGTAGAAGGGATATTCGGTCCGCGGGTCTCCGTGGATGCTGACGAAGAGGACATCCGAGCGATCGTAGAAGATGGCCTGCGTGCCATTGCCGTGGTGATAGTCGACATCGAGCACCGCGACGCGACCCCATCCCTTGGCTCGAAGAGCCTGGGCGGCGATCGCTGCGTTGTTCAGAAAGCAGTAACCGCCCATGAAATCGAATCCGGCGTGGTGGCCAGGCGGACGCGTCGCGCAGAACGCGGCGCGTTCTCCGCCTGCGAGCAATTCGGCGGCGGTAACGGCTGCGTCGGCGGCGGCCCTGGCCGCTGCCCACGTCCCGGCCGACAGCGGGGTGCCGTTGTCCATCGAATAGAGGCCAAGTTTCGCAACGAAGTCGACGGGCTCCGCGTCGCTGCGCAGCGTGCGGACCGGCCACACCGAGGGAAAAGGCTGGCGGTCGGCATTGGACGGATCGAGTGCGAGCCACTGAGTCCACGCGGATTCCAGGAACGCGAGGTACCGTTCCGCGTGGACCATCGCCAGCAGCCGCCGACTATCGGCGGTCGGTGCGATCAGCCGGTGGCCCCGCGCCAGCAGTTCCCCACGAACGAATTCGGCGCGCGCCGGCGTTTCGAAACAGGGCACGCGTTCGCCGCGAAAGAACTCGTACACGGGGCAATGCTGCGCATGCTGCGATGAGAAGAGAACGATCATGCTCTGGATGCACCGCCCGCCGCAGGTCGATCACAGCGCCGCGATGAACTCCCGCACGTGGCGTTCGAAATCGTCCGGCGCCTCGATCACGCTGAGGTGCGAGGTGTTCGGGATCACGACCAGCTTGCAGCGCAGCTTCTCCGCGAGCGCCTGTGACATCGCGACCGGCGCTCCCTGGTCGAGTTCGCCGGCGATCACCAGCGCCGGCAGCGCGAGCTGTGCGAGGCGGTCGAGCGTGTCGACATCGCGCACGGCGTAACAGCAGCCGAGATAGCCGCCGGCATCGGTCGCCACTACGCGGCGGCGAAAGCGGGCCACCGTCGCTGCGTGCTCCGCGCGGAACGCGTCGCTGAAGTAGCGCCCCATCACCATGTCGGCGATCGCTTCCATTCCGCCGGCGCGCAGCGCATCGATCCGCTGCTGCCACAGCGCCTGTCCCGCTTCCGGATAGCGTCCGCTGGAATTCGCGATCACCAGCCCCTTTACGCGCGCGGGGTGGCGCAGCGCGATTTCCTGCCCGACCATCCCGCCCATCGACAGGCCGATCCACACCACCGGACCGGCGTCGATCTCGGCGAGCAGCCGCTCCGCGTCGTCGGCAAGCTGCGCGAGCGCGTACGCACCTTCGGGCGCCGCCGAGCCGCCGTGACCACGGTGGTCGTACGCGATCACGCGGTGCTCGCGCGCGAGCGAGTTGGCCAGCCCGTCCCACATCGACAGATCGCAGCCGAGCGCGTGGCTGAGAACGATCGTGTGCCGCGCCGCGCGCGGCGCGCGCACCGTGTAGTGCAGCGCCGGCGCGCTCGACGTGCGCGCCGCGCGCCCGACGCCGGGATGCGAGGCGGTCAGCACGTCGCCGGGTTCGGGCGCGAGTCCGATTTCGCGCAGCACCTTCTGCGCATGCGTGAACGCGGTGTTGGCGGCAGGCACACCGGCGTAGATCGCCGCCTGCATCAGCACTTCCTTCACCTGGTCGGGCGTGAGCGCGGTGTCGCCCCCCGTCAGCGCCGCGCGCAGATGCAGCTCGAATTCCTCCCAGCGCCCGAGCGCGCAGGTGATCGCCAGCACGATCACGCGGCGCGTCTTCGGATCGAGGCCCGGTCGCCCCCAGATCTCGTGCCACGCGTAGCGCGAGATCAGGTTCTGGAACTCGGCGCTGAATGCATTGGCGTTGCCGAGCGAGCGGTCGACCCACGCATCGCCGAGGATCGCGCGCCGGTTGCGCAGTCCGCGCTCGAGGTCGCCGTTGTATTCGTTCTGGCTCATGGGTTCGCCTGCCTCTATGATCGATGCCGCGCGAAGTCTACGAACTGTGGCGGCTGCGCGCCACTTCCGTCCAGGAGCCTGCATGAGCCGCATCGTCTACGTGCTGAACGGCCCGAACCTGAACCTGCTCGGCCAGCGCGAACCGGAGATCTACGGACGCGAGACGCTGGCCGACGTGCAGGCCGAATGCGCGCGCGTCGCGGCCGAGCTGAAGCTTGCGCTCGAATTCCGGCAGACCAACGCGGAACATCAGCTGATCGACTGGATTCACGAGGCACGCACGCGCGCCGGCGGCATCGTGATCAACCCGGCCGCGCTGTCGCACACGTCGGTCGCTCTCCTCGACGCGCTGAAGGCGTGCACCTGTCCGATCATCGAGGTCCACATCTCGAACATCCACGCCCGCGAGGCATTCCGCCATCACTCGTATGTCTCGGCCGTCGCCACCGGCGTGATCGCCGGATTCGGCATCCAGGGCTACGTGTTTGCGTTGCGTCGGATGGCGCAGCTGCTCGACGCGGCCGGCAGGTAGCCGTCGCGCGCAGGCGCGGCCGCAAGCTCAGAGGTCGAAGAAGACGGTCTCGGCCCGGCCGAGCGCCTCGCCCTGGATCACGATGTTGAGGCGGTAGGCGCCGCCGTGCGTGGTCAGATCGTTGTCGTCCTTTCGCACGGACTCCTTGCCGAACAGCGGGCCGGTGACCTCGGACCGCGTCTGCCGGATCGGCACCAGCGGCAGGGTCGGCGAACGGCTCTGCGTGGCCACGTACGCATCGAAGCGATCGGCCGGCTGCGTGTTCCAGAACGGCCGCCGGCAGGGCGTGATGTCTTTCACCCGATCATGTTTCCGTGGTCGACGTCCACGGATGACGCGTCAGCGTCGGCCGAAGAGCCGTTTCAGGAACGCCTTCAGCATGCTCCAGAAGCCGAAGGACACCGGCTCCATCGGCCGCGACAGATCGGCATCGATGTGGACTGTCGTCTCTTCCAGTTCGGCCACCGCGCGCGCGCGCAGCCTCTGGTCGAACGCTTCGAAGAACTTGTCGGTCATCGCGCCGGCGGCCGCATCGATCAGCCGTGAGCCGACCTGCGCCAGCTTGCCGCCGACCTGCACCGTCGCGACGTAGGCGAGCTGCGTCGCATCCGGCGTTGGCGTATCGGACAGCGTCACGCGCACGTCGCCGCGCGCGAAGCCCGCGCTGCCACCCGAGCTGTCGAATCTCATCGTGTAACCGTGCGGCGCATCGATGTCGGCCAGTTCCACCGTCCCCTTGAAGCGCGATTTCACCGGGCCGATCGCCGCGTTCATCACGATCTCGTAGCGGTTCTCGCTGGCGGCGGCGAAGCTCTCGCAGCCCGGCACGCACAGCTTGAGCATCTCCGTGTCGTTCAGCGCGGTCCATGCGGTCGCGCGGGTTGCGGCGAGCTGCCGTTCCCCTCTCAGTTCCATCCCGACCTCACCCTGGTCTCGTTGAACGTTGTCGCAGCCAATGTGCGCGCGAGCTCGCGCAGGCTGTCGATATTGTGCACGGGAAGGAACGCATCGACGTGGGGCAGCATTGCGCGGATGCCCCGCGCGCGCGGCTCGAACGCGTCGTAGCGCAGCAGCGGGTTGAGCCACACGAGGCGACGGCAGGATTTGGAGAGCCGCTCCATTTCCGCCCCGAGCATTTCGGTCTCGCTGTGCTCGAGCCCGTCGCTGACCAGCAGCACGGTCGGGTTGCCGGACAGCGAGCGGCGCGCCCAGTGCAGGTTGAACTCCCGGATCGCGTGCGCGATGCGCGTGCCGCCCGACCAGTCGTCGACCGCCTGCACGACCGCGGCGACCGCCACGTCCGGATCACGCGACTTCAGCTGCCGCGTGATAGGCGTCAGCCGCGTGCCGAACACGAAGGCCTGCGCGCGGTGATCGGCTGCCGGATTGCCGATCAATGCATGCAGGAAATGCAGGAACATGCGCGAGTAGCGGCTCATCGAACCGGAAATGTCGACGATCACGACCAGCGGTTCGGGCCGCGTGCGCCGCATGCGGCGCGGCAGTTCCGCGACGTCGCCGCCGTGGCGCGCCGCATCGCGCAGCAGGCGCCGCAGGTCGATCCGCGCGCCGCGATGCGACGGCGCATAGCGCCGCGTCAGCAATTGCGCGAAGAAGGGCCGCATGTCCTTCAGCACCTTCTTGGCGGCGTTCCACTCCGCGTTGGTCATCGTGTCGAAGTCGGCCTTGCGCAGCAGTTCGCGGGCGGACCACGACAGGTGGGCGTCGATCTCGATGCGCTCTTCCGCGCGCGGCTCCGGTGGTCGCAGCGCGTTATCTTTGAACAGCGCCTCGCCCAGGCGTCGATTCTCGGGCGGCGGCGGTGCGCCCGGCTGCTCCCTCACCTTGGGCAGCAACAGGTGCAGCATCTGGCTGAGCAGATCCGGGTCCTTCCAGAAGACGTGGAACGCCTGGTCGAACAGCGACCGGTGTTCGGCGCGATCGATCAGGCAGGCGGCCAGCGTCGCATGAAAGTCCTGCCGTGACTCGATTCCGGCCACCCGCAGCGCCTGCAGCGCGAGCAGCACGCGATCCGTGCCGACCGGCAACCCCGCCGCGCGCAGCACGCGGGCGAAGTGCACGACGTTCTCGGCCAGGTGGCCGGATCGTGCTTCAGGCAGAGCGCGTGCCGACCGCGCCTGCATGCGTATCCGTACTGCGTTCCGGATCGATCCAGAACGCAGCCAGCACGATCAGCCACTGCGCCTGTCCGGCCCAGGCGATCGCCGCAACGGACGGCGGCGGCGGGCCGAACAGATTGGCGAAGTAGATCACCACCAGAAGCGCCACCAGCGCCCACAGCGGCCCGCGCCGCGCGCGCGCGCCTGCGCGCAGGAACACCAGCACGCCGAAGGCGAACAACCCGAGTTCGACGACCAGCGTCGCAACCGGCGAACGCCACAGGCCGAAGCCGATCGCCCAGTGCCCGCCCGGAACGAGCAGCAGATCGGGACGATGCACGACGGCATCGAGCAGCCAGTGGCTGACCACGAGTCCGCCCACGACCAGCGCGGCGCGACGGTCTCGCACCCGGGCAAAGTGGGCACCGCCGAGCAGCACGGCCCACACGCCGACGGCGAGCAGGCTGTGCGTCCACGGATAATCGGTGAATGCGATCGGGGAGACGCCTGGCAACGACGTGTCGATGCGGGCGCTTTCGACGCCGAGCAGCAGCAGCGTCGGCCAGATCAGGTCGATCAGCATCGCCGCGAGGAACAGCGTCCCGAGCGATGTGCGCGGCGCCAGCTTCTTTGCCGCCAGCGCGATGCCGAAGTGACCGATGAACATCGGCGATCGGCTCAGGCCGCGGCCTCGACGCGGATCTTCTCGACCAGCCGCGCCGCCTCGGTGCCCTGCATCTTGGCGATGTCGTCCTGGTACTTCAGCAGCACGCCGAGGGTGTTGTTCACCGTCTCGGGTTCGAGCACCACCGCGTCCAGCGCGAGCAGCGCGCGCGACCACTCGATCGTCTCGCTGACGCCGGGCTGCTTGTACAGGTCCAGCGCGCGCAGCGACTGCACGAACGCCACGATCTGGCGGCTCAGCATGTCACTGGCATCCGGCACCTTGCGGCGGACGATCTCCAGTTCACGCGCCGCGTCCGGGTAGTCGACCCAGTGATAGATGCAGCGGCGCTTGACCGCGTCGTGGATTTCGCGCGTGCGGTTCGACGTGATCACGACCACCGGCGGCACGTCGGCCTTGATCGTCTTCCACTCAGGCACGGTGATCTGGAAATCCGACAGCACCTCGAGCAGGTACGCCTCGAACGGCTCGTCGGTGCGGTCGAGCTCGTCGATCAGCAGCACCGGCGGCACCACGTGCGGCAGCAGCGCGCGCAGCAGCGGGCGTTCTATCAGGAACCGCCCGGTGAACAGTCCCTCGGCCATCTGCCCGCGCGATTCGTGCGCGGCTTCGGCAACGCGGATTTCCAGCATCTGCCGTGCGTAGTTCCATTCGTACGCGGCGGCGTTGACGTCGAGGCCCTCGTAGCACTGCAGGCGGATCAGCTCGGCGCCCAGCCCGGCCGCCAGCACCTTGGCGATCTCCGTCTTGCCGGTACCGGGCTCGCC
>JBAIYN010000649.1:0-18277 GCA_037915775.1 Burkholderiales bacterium
GCATCTTCCTTCGCGCGCAGCTTGGCCGCGATGTACTCGCCGTCGGGGACGTGCAGCAGGCCGGCGATCTTGCGGATCAGGTGCTGTTCCTGCGCCGACAGCACGTCGTCGGCGTACGCGACGCGCCACATCAGCTCGATCACCTGCTGCTTCTGTTCGTGCGTGAAATTCGCGTTGATCAGCGACGTGTACTGGTAGTAGTCGGTCGCCCGGCGCATTCTTTCCTCGGCGTCCTGCAGCAGCGCATCCGCCTGCGCGGTGTCCAGTCCGAACTTTTCGTGCACGGCGCTTCGAAGCGCCTCCTGCTCGGCCGGCTGCACGTCGCGCGCAGCGTGGACCACTTCGACCAGCAGCGCTGCCGTGGCCAGTTCGACCGCGCGCTGATCCGTCGGGCGTTGCCCCGGTGTGCGGCCTTCGAGGAGTTCGAGGATCGATTTCAGCATTGCGGTGCGGCTCCGTTCTGCCCCGGCGCGCCGTGGCGGCGAGGTTCGTCATGCGGACGGGACATTCGATCGACCATCGCGGCGCCGGTTGGTTCGCGCGACTAACCGCCGCCTAATGCGCGGCGCGGCCGCGCCGCCGGCCCGCCGACATTGGGGCGCAATCAGCGGCGCGTGCCGAGGATGCGGCGGCACTCGGCTTCGTGGCGCTCGATCTCCGACAGCGTGACCTCGATATCCTCGCGCTGCTGCTCGAGCGCGGCGCGGTGCTGGGCCAGCACCGCGAGGAAGCGTTTCGCCTGCGCGACCGCGTCCTTCGGCGACTCGTACATGTCGATCAGCTCGCGCACCTGCGCCAGCGTCAATCCGAGCCGCTTGCCGCGCAGCGTGAGCTTCAGCCGCGTGCGGTCGCGCGGGGAGTACACGCGCTTCAGCCCGGACGCTCCGGTGCGCGCCGGTTGCAGGATGCCGTGATCCTCGTAGAAGCGGATCGCGCGCGGCGTGATGTCGAATTCGCGCGCCAGGTCGGAGATCGTGAAGGTGCCGGTATCCCTGGCGGGACGAGGGTCGGAGCGGATCGCGGTCATGGGGATCAAGGTGGCTCGCCGCGTAGAATCGGCGGACTTGACGCGCACGTCAAGTAAGAGTGTCCCGCCCCTCGAGCCCGCACCCGTGAACCCCAACGAAAGCGAACTGATCTATCCATGGGCCGGCGCGCCCGCACCGGGCACGACCACGACGCTGCGAACCGGCCTGCACTGGGTGCGGATGCGGCTGCCGTTCGCGCTCGACCACATCAACCTGTGGCTGCTCGACGACGAGATCGACGGCGTGCCGGGCTGGACGGTCGTCGACTGCGGCATCACCTCGGATGAGACGAAGGCGGCGTGGGAACGCATCTTCGATGCCGCGTTCGACGGCAAGCCACTGCTGCGGGTGATCAGCACGCACTTCCATCCCGATCACCTGGGGCTGGCGTGGTGGCTCACGCAGGGCGGTGACCGCAAGCGCTGGACCGCGCCGCTGTGGATGACCGCGACCGAGTATTCGGTCGGCCGCATGCTGACGATGGGCACGGCGGAGACCAGCGGCGAATCGGCGGCGGAGCACTTCCGCCGCAACGGCCTGAGCGATCCCGATTCGCTGGCCAAGGTGCGCGCGCGCGGCAGCAGTCATTACCCGCGCCTCGTGCCGACCGTGCCGTCGAGCTACCGCCGCATCTGGGGCGACGAGGAGATCGCGATCGGGCCGCGCGGCGCCAAGCGCGTGTTCAAGGTCATCATCGGCTACGGCCACGCGCCGGAGCACGCGTCGCTGTACTGCGCGGACGACAAGCTGCTGATCTCGGGCGACATGGTGCTGCCGCGCATCTCGACCAACGTCAGCGTGTTCGACGTCGAGCCCGACGGCGATCCGCTGCCGCGCTACCTGCGCTCGCTCGACCACTACCTGCTGCTGCCGGCCGACACGCTCGTGCTGCCGTCGCACGGCCACCCCTTCCTCGGCCTGCATCGGCGCGTGGCGCAGCAGCACGCGCATCATCGGGACCGGCTCGAGGAAGTGCTGGCCGCGTGCAGCGAGCCGCGCACCGCGACCGAAATCGTGCCGGTGCTGTTTAAGCGCGAACTCGACCTGCACCAGCTGACCTTCGCGCTCGGCGAGTCGCTCGCGCACCTGCACGCGCTGTGGTGCGACGGCCGGCTCGCGCGCATCATGCGCGCCGACGGCGTCTACACGTTCCAGGCGACATGAAGAAGAACACGCTGCTGGTCACCGGCGGCCGCGACCGCGAGACCTTCGACCTCGTCAACCCGCCGCTGACGCGCGGATCGACCGTGCTGCACGAAAGCGTGGCCGACATGCGCGAGCGCGTGCGCCGGCGCAACGCCGGCGACGACGCCGAGCCGGTTGCCTACGGCATCTACGGCACGCCGACGCACCAGGCTTTCTACGACGCGCTGACCGAACTGGAAGGCGGGCACCGATCGTGGGCGCTGCCGTCGGGACTGACGGCGTGCACGATGGCGATCCTTGCGTACGTTCGGTCGGGCGACCACGTGCTGGTCCCAGACTCGGTCTACTGGCCGACGCGGCGCTTCTGTCGCGACACGCTGCCGCGCTACGGCGTCACCGCGACGTTCTACGACCCGCGCATCGGGGAGCAAGGCGGCGCCGAGATCGAGCGGCTCCTCACGCCGGCTACGCGCGTGCTGTTCATGGAGTCGCCCGGCTCGCTCACGTTCGAGATGCAGGACGTGCCGCTGCTCGCGCAGGTGGCGCGCAAGCACGATGCGATCAGCGTGATCGACAACACCTGGGCCACCCCGCTCTTCTTCCAGCCGCTGAAGGTCGGCGTCGACGTGTCGGTGCACGCGGCGACCAAGTACATCGGCGGCCACTCGGACCTGCTGATGGGCACAGTAACGTGCAACGAGCGCGCGTGGCCGCGCATGCGCGAGACGATCCACCACTACGGACTGACCACCAGTCCGGACGACTGCTACTTCGCCTTGCGCGGGCTGCGCTCGATGGCGGCGCGGCTCGCGCAGCACCGCGCCAACGCGGAGGCGCTGATCGCGTGGCTGAAGCGGCAACCCGAGGTGGAGCGCATCCTGTATCCGGCCGCTCCCGACGATCCCGGCCACGCGCTCTGGAAACGCGACATGAGCGGCGCGTCGGGACTGTTCGGCGTGGCGCTGAAGCCCGGGCCCGGCGAGCCCGCGTTTCACGCATTCATCGACGGGCTGCAGCTCTTCGGCCGCGGCTATTCGTGGGGCGGTTTCGAGAGCCTGCTGATCCCGATGTCGCCCGAGCGCACCGTGGTGCCGCTGCCGTTCAAGGGTCCGCTGTTCCGCATCGCCGCCGGGCTGGAAGACGCGGACGACCTGATCGCCGATCTGGCCGACGGGTTCGAGCGGCTGCGCAGCGCCGCCTAAGGCCGCAGTCCTGACTGTCGCTGAAGCCGCGCGGCACGGTAGCTGCGCAGCCTGGCCAGGCCGCGGATCGAGCGCGAGCCGTACCAGCTCGTCATCTCGCCGTCGATCAGTTCGACCGGCACGGATGGAAAGCGGGCTCGCAGCGCGTCGACGTGGTGCGCCCGGAACATGAACGGCTCAGTCGACAGCAGCACGCGTTCGACGCGCGCAATTTCAGCATCGAGTTCGACCACCGGATAACGCGCCGCGCCACGCTCGCCGCCGGGGCCGTGCGGCACCTGCCATCCCACCAGCGCCAGCGTGCGCGCGATGTAGGTGTCGGCCGCGATCGTCATCCACGGGTCCTTCCAGATCAGGTACAGCACGCGCTCGCGCGGCCACTCGACCGCGCGGCAGGCGTCGAGTTCGCGCTGCAGATCGCCGCACAAGCGCTCGGCTTCCGGCGTGCGGCCGAACAGGCCGCCGATGAGTCGATACAGCGGCAGATTGTCCTCGGGCGCCTGCGGGTGCGTGACGACGACGTTCGGCACGAAGGCGCGCAGCGCGTCGACGGTCGGCAGCTCGTTCTCGTCGATGTTCACGACCACATGCGTCGGCTCGAGCGCGCGCACGCTCTCGAGCCTCAGGTCCTTCGTGCCGCCGACCTTGGGGATGTCGCGCACGAGGTCGCGCGGATGGATGCAGAAGCCGGTGCGGCCGACCACGTGCGTGCGCAGCCCGAGGTCGAGCAGCAGTTCGGTCAGCGACGGCACCAGCGACACGATGCGAAAGCCCGGCGCGGCCGGCGCATGCGCCCGCCCGATCGCGTCGATCCACATCACAGCCGGGGTTCGGTCTTGCGCGGCTTGTACGGCCGGTTCGACATCAGGCGGTCGAAGGCCCAGTTGGGCAGCAGCCGCAGCAGCTTGGCGACGATGCCCATCTGCCACGGGATCACGCGGTAGCTGACGCCCGCGAGCATCGCATCGACCGCGGCGCGCGCGAACGCGTCGGCCTCCATCAGGAACGGCATCCGGTACGGATTCTTCGCCGTCAGCGGCGTGCGGATGAAGCCCGGCGTGATCGTCACCACGCGCACGCCGAAGCGCCTCAGCTCGACACGCAGGCTTTCGCAATAGCTGATCGTTGCGGCCTTCGATGCGCAGTACGCCTCCGAGCCCGGCAGCCCGCGGATGCCGGCGACGCTGGCGATGCCGACCAGCGTTCCGCGGCGGCGCTCGCGCATCGCGGCGATGAACGGGTGGAACGTGTGGGCCATCGCGAGCACGTTGGTGTCGAACACGTCCTTGAATGCGGCGAGATCTTCGTAGTGTTCCGTCAGCACGCCGACCGATATGCCGGCGTTGGCGACCACGACGTCGGCAGCTCCGCTGTCGTGCTCGAACTTCTGCGCGGCCGCGATCAGCGCGTCCCTGTCGGTGACGTCGGCGGCGTAGGCGAAATGGCGGCCCGGCCGCCGCGCCGCCAGTACGTCGAGCGCATCCTTGCGCCGTGCGACCAGGCCGACGCTGGCGCCGCGCCGCGCGAACTCGGCCGCGAGCGCGGCGCCGATGCCGCTCGAGGCGCCGGTGATGAAGACGTTCATGGCGCTCGGAGTTTACGCAGGGCGGCGGCGCGGTTGGCGTCCGAAAAGCAAACGGCCCGCTCGCGCGGGCCGTCGATGCTGCAAGCGCCGGCCTACTTCTTCAGCGAGGCGCCCTTTTCCGAATAAACGCGCTGGATCAGGAAATCCAGCACGCGCAGGCATTCGGCGCGCCCGCTTGCCTGCGCAGGCGAGGTGGTGAAGCGGCCGTCCACCCCGACCGTCGGCGTGCCGTCGACTTTGTATGCGCGCCAGACCTGCGCGGCGCGCGCGGCGCGCGTGGCGACCGTGAACGAGTTGAACGTGTCGAGCCACTGCTTGCGGTCGATGCCGTTGGCGGCCATGAAGTCGGCGATTTCGTCGGTCTTCAGCATCGGCTTGCGATTGCCGACGATCTGGGCGAACACCTTCGCGTGCATCGCGTCTTCCTTGCCCAGCGCCTCCAGCGTGTAATAGATCTTGCTGTGTGGCGTCTGCGCGTCGCTGAATGCAACCGGATTGCGCCGGTAGCCGACGTAGGACGGCAGGCGCTTGCGCCACGCGGAAAGCTCGGGATCGAACGCGGCGCAGTGCGGGCAGCCGTACCAGAAGAATTCCAGCACCTCGATCTTGCCCGGCGTCTCGGTGGGCTGCGGCGGCTCCACGATCGCGTAATCGATACCCGCGTCGATTTTCTTGCCGCCGGCCTGCGCCAGCGCCAATGTCGGCAGGGACGCGGCCACGACGAGGAACTCGCGCCGTCCAAAGCTCAAACTCATGTCGGTTCTCCAGGCGGAAGATCGGTCAGATGCCATTGGATAACGCCGCGCGCCCGAAGTTCGCTGACGGGCGCCGCGGGCCTCATTTCAGGCGCACGACCTGCGCGTCGATGTTGTTTTCGGCCAGCAGCTTGCGGGTGCGGTTGATCTCCTCCAGCTGGCCATACGGGCCAAGCCGCACCCGGTACAGCGTCTGGCCACCCTGGTCGATCGGGAAGATGCGGGCATCGAGCCCCAGCATCGCGAGCCGCGCGCGCATCGTATCGGCCTCGTCGGGAGACTTGAACGCGCCCGCCTGCAACAGGAAGCGCGTGCCTGCTTCCGTGGTCGGGGCCGGAGCCTGCTGTGCCGGTTCCGCAGTCGGCGGAGCTGCGGCGACCTTCGGCTCGGCCGGCACTGCCTCGGTCTTGTTCGCGCCATACAGCGGCTTGTTCGGGTCTGGCAGCGGGGCGCCGGACGGGGCGGGATTCACCTGTGCGGTAGGGCGCTGCACCTTGTTCACGAAAGGCAGCGGCGCGTGGGTGATGTACACCGCCACCGCGACCGCGATCGCCAGCCCGACGATCAGGCCGATCACGAGGCCCAGCAGCGTGCCGCCGCGCTGCGCGCGTTTCGAATCTGCCGCCATGTCCGTTCGATGTTTCCTGTTGCTCACATTCGCTCCGGCGCCGAAACGCCGATCACCGCCAGTGCATTGCGCAGCACCTGCCGCGTTGCCAGCAGCAGCGCCAGCCGGGCTTCGCGCTGCGCCGAATCGTCCACCAGAATGCGCTCGGCATTGTAGAAGGCGTGAAAATCGGCCGCGAGGTCCTTCATATAGAACGCGATCTGGTGCGGCGCCAGTTCGCGCGCGGCGTCGGCGAGCACGTCGGGGTAATCCGACAGGCGCGCCAGCAGCGCCTGCTCGCGCGCGCCCGCGAGCGGCGCGAGACTCACGTGCAGCGCACGGTCCTCGTCGATCGCCACGCCGGCGCCGGCCGCCTGCGCCAGCACGCTGCAGATGCGCGCGTGCGCGTACTGCACGTAGTAGACGGGGTTCTCCTCGCTCTGGGCAAGCGCGAGGTCGACGTCGAACACGAACTCCGTGTCGGCCTTGCGCGACACGAGGAAGAAGCGCGTCGCGTCGCGCCCGACCCAGTCGATCAGGTCGCGCAGGGTCACGTACTCGCCGGCGCGCTTGGACATCTTGACTTCCTCGCCGCCGCGCATCACGCGCACCATCTTGTGCAGCAGGTAGTCGGGGTAGCCGGGCGGAACCTCGGTGCCGCGCGCCTTCGCGGCGGCGCGCAAGCCGGCGCGCACGCGCGGCACCGTGCCGTAGTGGTCGGTGCCCTGCACGTTGATCACCTTGACGAAACCGCGTTCGAGCTTGGCGATGTGATACGCGACGTCGGGCACGAAGTACGTGTAGCCGCCGTCGGACTTGCGCATCACGCGGTCCTTGTCGTCCGCGGGCGGGCCGCCGAAGCCGGCGATGTCCTTGATCTCCGTGGTGCGCAGCCACAGCGCGCCTTCGGCCTCGTACGTCATGCCGGAGTCGATCATCGACCTGACCGCCGCCTCGACCTTGCCGTCCGCATACAGCGACGACTCGAGATAGAAGTGGTCGAAGGTCACGCCGAACGCGGCGAGATCCATGTCCTGCTCGTGGCGCAGGTAGGCGACCGCGAAGTGGCGGATGTTGTCCAGATCGTTCACGTCGCCGCTCGCCTGCACCGGGGTGCCGTCGCGTGCAGTCTCGGTCTTGCGTTCGAGGAATTCGCGCGCGATATCGACGATGTAGTCGCCGCGGTAGCCGACCGATTCCGGGTCGATCGCCTCGCCGCGCAGTTCGCGCGCGCGCGCCTGCACCGATTTCGCCAGCGTGTCGATCTGCACGCCGGCGTCGTTGTAGTAGAACTCGCGCGTCACGTCCCAGCCCTGCGTGGCGAGCAGGTTCGCGAGCGCGTCGCCAAGCGCAGCCTGGCGCGCATGTCCGAGGTGCAGCGGCCCGGTCGGGTTGGCCGACACGAACTCGACCATCACCTTGCGGCCGTGCGCCTCGTTGCCGGTGCCGAAGCGATCGCGCTCGCGCAGCACCGCGTACACGACGTCCTGCTTGGCCCGCGTCGCCACGCGCAGGTTGATGAAGCCGGGACCGGCGACATCGACCGATTCGAGCAGTCCGTTCGCCTTCGGGCTCAGCTTCAGGCTGTCGGCGATCGCCTGCGCGACCTCGCGCGGGTTCTTCTTCAGCTGTTTCGCCAGCGGCAGCGCGACCGAGCATGCTAGATCGCCGTGCGCCGCGATCTTGGGGCGCGCGAGTTCGATCGGGATCTCGGGAGCGGAAAAAGCGGCGAGCGCGTCGCGGATCAGTCCGACGATCGCCTGCCGTTGCTGCGGAAGCATGTCCGGGCTGACGCAATGAGCGGAGGCGCGGATTCTACCCGCGACATGACCTAGACTGAGTGCGATGAGAACGCACATCGACCATCTGGTCGTCGCCTGCGGCGATCTCGAGCAGGGCGCGGCCTGGCTCGAAGAGCGGCTCGGCGTCGCGCCGCAGCCGGGCGGCAGGCATGCGCTGATGGGCACCCACAACCGGCTGCTGAAGCTCGGCGTGCGCAGCTATCTGGAGCTGATCGCGCTCGACCCCGAGGGTGTGGCCACGCGTCCGCGCTGGTTCGCGCTCGACGACGCGGCGATCCAGCGGCGCGCGCGCGAGCGGCCGTTTCTCCTCACCTGGGTCGCCGCGACGACGAGCATCGTCGAGGCGACGGTGCAGCTGCCGGAACTGGGCGAAATCGTCGCAGCCACGCGCAACCAGTTCTCGTGGCGCATCACGGTGCCCGACGATGGCCGGCTGAACTTCTCCGGCGTGCTGCCGACGGTGATCGAGTGGAGTGGTGGCGCGCATCCGTGCGACGTGCTGTCCGACAGCGGCTGCGAATTGCTGGAACTGCGGCTGTCGCATCCGGTCGCGACCGGCATCGTGCCGATGTTCCGGGCGCTGCGACTTGAAGGTGCGGTGGAACTGCGGCCGGGGCCGATCGAGCTCGCGGCGCGCATCCGCACGCCGCGCGGGGAAATCGTCCTATAGCGCGACGCGCGGCAGCGTGAACAGCGGCTCGACGCGGCCGACCACGGTGCCGCGGTAATTCGTGATCTGCGGCCGCGCGTATTTCGCCAGCGGTGTGGCCGCCGCGTCGCCGAGCAATCCCAGCTGCTGCAGCACCTCGACCGCGGCGGCGAGCAGCGCGCGCGTGTTGCCGTCCGCCATCCGGATCGCGATGCCGATGCCCCTGCTTCTCACGCCGATCGCCTGCACGCCGTCGGCGCCGATCTTGCTTACCCAGTCGCCGCCACCTGCCTGCATCAGCGCCAGATCGCTGCGTGCGGTGCCCGAAACCAGGTCGGGATGGCGCGTCATCGCGAACGCGAGCGCCGCGTGCTCCGGCGTCCTGCCGGTCGCCAGATCGCAGAAAGCCCGCGCAAGGCCAGTCAGCGGCAGCGCGAAATTCGGTGCGCTGCAGCCGTCGATCCCCATGGGCGGCTCGGTGCCGCCGGCGTAGCCGCGCACGACTTCGCGCACGCGCCGCTGCAAGGGTTCGTCGGGATCGAGGTAGCGCTTCGTCGGCGCATCGTGCATGCGGCACCACGCGAGGAAGCCGCTGTGCTTGCCGGAGCAGTTATGGTGCAACTGGTTCCACTTCGCTCCCGCCGGCGCCTGCGTGGCAGTGTGCACGTAATACGTCGGCGGGTGGCAGCCGCACTGCAGGTCCGGCTCCCCGAGTCCGATGCGGTCGAGCATCCGCTGCACGGTGGCCACGTGGATCGCCTCGCCGCCGTGGCTTGCGCACATCAGCGCGAGCTCGTGCGAGGTGAAATCGAAGCGGCTCATGCCGCCGTCGGCGACGAACGGCAGCGCCTGCAGCGGCTTCAGCGCCGAGCGCGTGTAGTTGAACGAGGTCGGGTCGCCGATGCTGGCGATCAGCTTGCCGGCCACATCGACCACCGCGATCGAGCCGACGTGCACCAGTTCCGGCAGGTCGCCGCGTCTGGCGACGACCAGCGGCACGTGCGAAGGAATGCCCGCTCTCATGCGGTCTGCGGGGCCGCCGCCAGCCGCGCCGTCACTTCCTTGCGATAGCGATTCAGTTCCTGCACGGAGCCGAACGTACGCTCGAACAGCAGGCTCATGTTGTGCAGGATGCGCTCGACGACCTTGCTCTCCCACGCGTCGTCGAACTTGATCTGCTGGTCGAGCCAGCGTTCGAGCCACTGCGGGTCGGGCAGTCGCGACTGCACGGTGTCGCGCGGGAAATGCGCCTGGCTGACGTGCAGGTTGGTCGGGTGCAGCGCCTTCGCGGTGCGCTTCGCACTCGCCATCAGCACGCCGATCTTGGAAAACGCCGCGCGCGCGCTGTCGCCGAGCTCGGCCAGGTACTTCTTCATGTAGCGCAGGTACGCGCCGCCGTGGCGCGCCTCGTCCTGCGACAGCAGCTTGTAGATGTACTTGATCACGGGCTCGGTGTGCCATTCCGCTGCGCGCCGGTACCAGTGGTTCAGCCGGATCTCGCCGCAGAAGTGCAGCGTCAGCGTTTCCAGCGCCGGGGCCGGGTCGAACTCGAAGCGCACGTTGTGCAACTCGTCGTGCGACGGCACCAGGTCCGGGCGGAAGCGGCGCAGGTACTCCATCAGCACCAGCGAATGCTTCTGTTCCTCGAAGAACCAGACCGACATGAACGCGGAAAAATCCGAATCGTGCCGGTTGTCGCGCAGGAACATCTCGGTGGCCGGCAGCGCCGACCACTCCGTGATCGCGTTCATGCGGATCGTCTGCGCCTGTTCTTCGGACAGCTTCGACGCGTCGAAGTGCGACCAGGGAACGTCCTTCTCCATGCTCCAGCGCACCGCTTCGAGCGATTTGAAAAGTTCGGGATAGAGCATCGCCATCGGGGTTCTCGATCTGGATCAATCCGCGGCGCGGCGCTTCAGCCAGCGCATCAGGCCGCCAATAACCGGAAGTTTCTCATACAGCTCCTCGGCGGCATCCCAGTAGTCGCGGTGGAACATCACGCGCCCGTCCGCGGCAAAGCGCAGATGGCTGGCGCCGCGGATCACCTGCGGCGTGCGGCCGAACCGGCGCAGGCGGAAGTGGAAATCCCACGTAAGAAACGCCTGTTCGGCCGCGCAGACGACTTCCTTGACGACGAAGCGCGGCGCGTCGACCTGCACGAACATGTGCGCGAAGATGCGGCGGATTTCCGCGCTCCCCCGGACTTCGTTGAAGGGATCCTTGAAATAGGCGTCCGGCGTATACACGGCGTCGATTCCGGCGACGCCTGCTGCGTCGAGGTTCTCGAAGAACTGCCGCACGCGCGCGACCGCGTCGTTCATCCCGCCCCCGTCACGCGGCGCACGGCCGCGAACTGCAGCGGATAGGGCAGCAGGCGCAGCAGCTTGAGCCAGAGGGTGAAGCGCCTCGGGTAGTGGATCTCGAAGCGCCCGGCCGCGATGCCGTCGAGCGTCGCGTGTGCGGCCGCCTCGGCGGTCATCAGCGCCGGCATCGAAAAGTCGTTCTTCCGCGTCAGCGGCGTGTCGACGAAGCCGGGATTGATCAGGTACACGCCGATGCCCTCCGGATGCAGGTCGGCGTACAGCGATTCGGCGAGGTTGATCAATGCGGCCTTGCTCGGCCCGTAGACGAGCGCCTTGGGCAGGCCGACGTAGCCGGCCATCGACGACACGATGCCCACGCCGCCGGCGCGCTGCCCGCGCAGCGCCGGGATGATCGCGTCGAGACAGTTGAGCACGCCGTACAGGTTCACGTCGAGCAGCCGCCTCGCGGCGGCCAGGTCCCAGGTCTGCGCGCGCATCGCGGTGTGCGTGCCGGCGACGATCAGCGCGAGGTCGTAGCCGCCCCAGCGCGCGTCGATCGTGTCGGCGGCGCGCTGCACGCTGGCGCGATCGGTGACGTCGAGTTCAGCGACCAGCGCGTGCGGTGTCGCCGCCGCGATGCGGTCGAGCAGGTCGCGCCGGCGCGCCGACAGGATCACACGCGCGCCGCGGTCGAGGAGTTCGCGCGCGATCGCCGCGCCGATCCCGTACGACGCGCCGATCACCCAGACGCGCCGGCCGGCGAACGATTCGATGCGGGGGTTCAGGCTCACGACAACCTGCGGAAGGAGATCATGATCTCCCCGACGCGCACGCCGAAATACGACATCACCGCCCGGTTCAGCATCACGTGTTCGTCGATCAGGAACATCCAGTCGTCGAACGCGAGGTTGAAGGTCCGGCCCGCGTCGGTCTGCACCGCGAGCGTGTACGACCAGTTCAGCGCATTGCCGCTGACGGTCCCCTGCGCCGTGCCGACCACGTCGGCGGCGGTGCCGGTCCATCGGTTCGGTGCGGCGGCCGGGCGCAGCGTCCAGGTGCGCCGCTCGGTCTTGCCGTCCGACCAGGAGAACGTCTCGTCCAGCGTGCCGACGTCGCCGTTCCAGTGCGCGTCGACCGCAACGACGAAGCGGCGCTGCACCTCGCCGGAACGGCTCATCACCGCACCGTGGCCGATCAGGCGGCCGTTGAAGTACTGACGCAGGTCGAGCGCCGGCCGCTCCTTCGCGTAGATCTGCGGATCGACCGACGCGCACCCGGCCAGCAGCGCGACGAACAGCAGGACAAGCAGGCGTTGCAGCATCGTTCTTCCTCAGAAACGGCGCTGCCGCCATGCGGACAGCAGCAGCGCGGCGGCGAGCAGCTTCAGCAGGCAGGGCAGCACCGCATAGATGGATGAAAGCGCCTGCAGCGCGCCCGGATCGCGACCGCCGGGCGTGTAGCCGAGCGCGCCCAGCAGCGGCAGGGCGAGCCCGGCGGCCAGCGCGAGGTTCAGCTTGTTGGCGAAGTTCCACAGGCCGAAGTACGCGCCCTCGTGCGCGCCGCGGTGGCCGTCCTCGTCGATCACGCGCGCCAGCAATGCCGGCGGCAGCGCCAGGTCGGCGCCGAGGGCAGCGCCGGACAGGACGCAGATCGTCGCGAATGCGGCGAGATCCCCGTCGCCGAGCGCAGCGGCCCAGACGAATGCCGCGACGGCGGCGATCATGCCGCCGAGCCAGGTCCGATGCAGGCCGAAGCGGGCCGCCGCGCGCACCCACAGCGGCATGCTCGCGGCGCCGGCGATGAAGTACATCACAAGGAACACGCCCGCATGGCGCTCGAGCTGCAGCTGGTCTTCGATGAAGAACAGCACCAGGGTCGCGGGAATCGCGGCGGCAATTCCGTTGGCGACGAAGACCGCGAGCAGCGCGCGGAAGCGAGGCGATGCCAGCGGCATCCTGATCGCGGCCAGCGCCGTCACGGATCCCGCCGTGGCGGCGGGCGCGGGACGCGGCGATCCACGCAGCAGAAGGACAACGGCGATCGCCAGGGTCGCCAGGACCAGCAGCACCAGCGCCTGCACGCCGAAGAGTTGCGGCAGTGCGGCCGCGATCACCACGCCGAGCAGGCCCGCGCCCTCGCGCGCGGCCGTGATGCGGGTGCGACCCCGATCGTCCCGCGCCAGCTCGGAGCCCCACGCCTGGTAGGCGATCGACGCAAGGCTGTAGCCGAGGTAAGCGGCGGTCAAGGTCGCCGCGAGCCAGGCCACGCGGCCGTCGCCGGCGAGCACGGCCGGCGGATTGAACAGCAGCACGAAGCCGGCGGCGAGCGGCAGGCACGCGAGCACGATCGGCCCGGCGTAGCTGCCGCGCCGCTTCTGCGCATCGACCCACGCTCCCAGCAGCGGATCGGCGAAGGCATCGAGCAGCCGCGTGCCGAGCAGCACGATGCCGATCGTCGCCAGCGACAGGCCGGTTGCGTCGGCATAGAAGCTCGGCACCAGCACGTACACCGGCAGCGCCATCATCGCCAGCGGCAGGCCGAAGGCGGCATGGCGGATCAGCCAGCCGGCCGCGCGTCCGTGCGCGAGCGACAGCGGCGCCGGGATCACGCCGAGCCGGCCGTCGCTGCTCACCGCTGCACCTCCAGCTGCTGCACCAGTGCATCGCGCAGCCGCGGCGCGCGCGTGCGCGCGTCGAGCCAGATCGCAAAGAACGCGCGGGCAAATTCGGGATCGTCGATCGCACCGCGAAAGCGGCCTTCGAAATAGAAACGGGCCCCGACTCCCGGCAGGTAGATGCCGGCAAGCTTCTGGCCCCGGTCGACATCGGGAAATATCGCCGTCATCTGCGCATGCCAACGCGCCCGCTGCTCATCGTTCCCGAACCCCAGACGGGCGATCTCGTCGCGGCTGGCGTCGGCGATTGCCCGTCCGTCCAGCGCGCGCGCGTATTGCAGTTCGAGCGCGAACGGCTGCGCATATGGTGCGCGCGCGTCGAACCCGCTTGGCGCATAGATGTTGGCGTCGTACACATGAAAGCCGAACCAGGTCAGGCGGCCGTGCCCGGCGAAGCGAGCGTCGCCGATGTAGGGACGGACGTACGCCGGCACGCCCAACGGGTCGGCATGGGCGGCGACGCCGGCCAGCAGCGCCGCAAACGCCAGCGCGGCGCTAGCGCGCGTGGACCAGCGTGTACTGCGTGACATCGGTGCTGCCTTCGGCGAATGCCGCCTCGCAGTAAGCGAGGTACATCTCCCAGATGCGCAGGAAGCGCTCGTCGAATCCGAGCGCGCGCACCGCTTTCTGCTGCGCCAGGAAGCGGACGCGCCAGGTCGCCAGCGTGCGCGCATAGCTGCGGCCGAACGAGCGGGCCTGCACGATGCGCAGGCCCGCGCGCTGCGCCTGCGTAGCGAATGCAGATGGCGACGGCAACATGCCGCCGGGAAACACGTACTGCTGGATGAAATCGGTTCCCCGGCGGTAGCGCTCGAACAATGCGTCGGCGATCTCGATCGTCTGCACGCAGGCGCGGCCTTCGGGCGCCAGACAGCGCTTCAATGCGCCGAAGTACGCCGGCCAGTAAGCCTCGCCGACGGCCTCGAACATCTCGATCGACGCAACGCCGTCGTAGCGGCCGCTTTCGTCGCGGTAGTCCTTCAGCCGCAGATCCGCATGCAGGCGATCGCGCGCCAGCCGCTCGCGCGCGAACGAAAGCTGCGCCTGCGACAGCGTCAGGCCCGTCACCCGATGGCCGGCCAGCGCGGCGGCATGCGCGAAGCCGCCCCAGCCGCAGCCGATTTCCAGCACGCTCGACCCCGGCGGCAGCGCAAGCTGGTCGAGCACGCGCGCGTACTTCGCATGCTGCGCAGCACGCAGCTCGGGTTCGGGCGCCGGTGCGTGCGGGTCGCTAGCATCCTCGAACAGCGCGCTCGAATAGGTCATCGAGTCGTCCAGCCACAGCGCGTAGAAGTCGTTGCCGAGGTCGTAGTGCGCCTGGATATTCTTCTTCGCCTGGGCGCGCGTGTTCCGGTGCAGCAGGTGCCGCAGCCGATACCACAGCCGGCCGAATGCGTTGCCGTAGATCAGCTGCTCCGCCGCCGCGCGATTGCGGATGAAGTACGCCAGCAGCCGGACCAGGTCCGACGAGCTCCAGTCGCCCGCGAAGTAGGTCTCGGCAAAGCCGATGTCGCCGCTCTTCAGCGCGGCGTCGAGCACGTTCCAGTTCGCCAGCGCGATGTCCGCGCGCGGAGATCCGGCGCCGAACGTTGCCTGCTGGCCGTCGGGGAATCGGATCGAGATCGAACCGCTCTGGACGCGGTCGAGCACGCGCAGCAGCCAGCGCACGCGCGCCGGGTACCGCATCGGGTCGAGGGTCGTCGCGTGCCGGGGAGACGGGAGGGCAATGTCGCTCATGAGGAGGTCAGCGAGGCAGATCGGGGTGTCGAATGCGTGACGCCGCGGCCGGGCGGCCGCGGCTTGGAGAAGAACGGGACGCGCTTGATCCACAGACGCAGCGCCTGCCAGTGAATGCGGACGATCACGCCGAGCGTGAACGCCGGATGCGTGACGAGCGTGCGCAGCAGCCGCGCGTCGGTCAGCGGCGCCAGCGCGCCCTCGATCGACGTCTGCAGCAGCGGTCCCTGCGCGTCGTGATAGTCGATGCGCGCGACGAACCGCGCTCCGGCCGTCGATGTTCCGGTCAGCAGGAAGCGGAAGCGGTACTCGCCCTCGGCGCGGCAGAACGGCGACACGTGGAACACCTTGCGCGCGGCGAGTTCCTCGCCCCAGGCAAGCGCGCGGCCATCCGGGTGGGCGAGCAGATAGCAGTGCCGCTCGCCGAACGTGTTGTTGACCTCGCAGACGATCGCGCGCAGACGCCCGTCGGCCCGCTCGCAGAACCAGAAGCTGACCGGATTGAACACGTAGCCCAGCACGCGCGGCAGCGTGTGCAGCCAGATTTCGCCGCGTGCATCGTCGATGCCCTCGCGGCGCAGCAGGTCGTCGATCCACGCGAGCAGCGGACGGCCGTCGCCGTGATCGCGGTCGTGCAGCGCGAACACCGCGCGCCGGTTCATCTTCAGCCAGCGCGATGGCCAGCGCCGCTGCGCGCGCAGCGGCAGGCGGAGGAACCACGCCCCGTAGACAAAGCGGTGGCTGGCCGGACGCAGTCGGGCATGCCGGATCGAACCGACGCCCAACCAGGGAACGTCTACGCGCGCCATCTCGATCAGGCCGCCAGCGGGAGCGCGACCGGGACGCGCGCGCGCAGTGCGGCGGCGACCGCGAGCCCCGATTTCAGGCCGTCCTCGTGGAATCCGTAGCCGGTCCAGGCGCCGGCGAACCATACGCCGCGACGACCCTGCAGCGCGGCCAGCCGCCGCTGCGCGGCAATCGCGCGTTCGTCGAAGACCGGGTGCGCATAGTCGAATTCCGCGATGACCGACTCCGCGTGCGGCTCGCACTGCGGATTCAGGCTGACGAAGACCGGCCGTGCAAATGGCAGCGGCTGCAGCCGGTTCAGGTGGTAAGTGACCGACACGCCCGGCTGTCCGTCACGCTGCCTGCCCTGCTCGCTCAGGTAGTTCCACGACGCCCACACCTTGCGCGAGCGCGGCATCAACCTTGTGTCGGTATGCAGTACCGCGCGATTCGGCTGATAGCGGATCGCAGCCAGCAGTTCCTGCTGTTCGCGATCGGCATCGGCGAGCAGGTGCAGCGCCTGGTCGCTGTGGCACGCGAGCACGACGTGATCGAACGACTCGCGGCCGTGCCGGCTCGTGACCGTCACGCCCCCGGCCGGATTGCGCGCCACCCGCTGCACCGGCTCGCCGACGCGCAGGTCGGCGAGGCGCGCGGCGATGCGGTCGACATACCGGCGCGCGCCCCCTCGCACCGTGTACCAGCGCGGACGGTCGTCGATCTGCAGCAGCCCGTGGTTGTGGCAGAAGCGGACGAAGGTCTCGATCGGATACGCGAGCATCGTGTCGGTCGGGCACGACCAGATCGCCGCCGCCATCGGCAGCAGGTACCAGTGACGGAACGCCTGCCCGTAGCGATGGCGATCGAGGAATTCGCGGAGCGACAGTGCGGCGCCGCTGTCCCGCCCCTCGGCGATGCGTGTCGCGTGCCGGTTGAAGCGGAGCAGATCGGCGAGCATGCCGAGGAAGCGCGGCGAAGCCAGGTTGCGGCGCTGCGCGAACACGGTCGAAAGATCGGTGCCTGCCCATTCCAGTCGGCGCTCGCGGCCCGGCTCGGATACGCTGACCGAGAACGACATGTCGCTGGCCGCGACCGGAACGTGCAGTTCGCCGAACAGCGCGAGCAGGTTCGGATAGGTGCGCTCGTTGAAGACGAGGAACCCGGTGTCGACCGGGTGCGATATGCCGTCGAGTTCGACGTCGACCGTGTTGGCATGGCCGCCGAGACGCGTTGCTGCCTCGAACAGCGTGACCCGGCATGCAGAGCCCAGATCGCGCGTCAGCGCGTGCGCGCAGCCGAGGCCGGCGATGCCGGCGCCTATGACGGCGACCTTCATCGCTGAAAATGCCCCGTGAGCGCCGCTCGCGACGCCAGCGGACGCGCCCCCGCGTAAGGGGGACAAGGTGCTCGAAGAACGGCCGCGGCGCGCGTATCGCGCGTCGCGCGCTGCGCTAGATGCCCTGCGGCGTCACGGCCCGGCGCTTGTCGTGTTCGATCCGCGCATAGGCCGAGTGATTGTGGATCGACTCGAAGTTCTCGGCCTCGACCGTGTACGCGACGACCCGTGCATCGCGGTTCAGCTCGACCGCGATGTCCCGCACCATGTCCTCGACGAATTTCGGGTTGTCGTAGGCCAGTTCCGTCACGTATTTCTCGTCCGGTCGCTTCAGCAGGCCCCAGAGCTCCGCGGACGCGGCCTGCTCGGCGATGCGGATCTGCTCGTCGATCGTCATTTCGCCGGCCAGTTCGACCGTCACGGTCAGCTCCGAGCGCTGGTTGTGGGCGCCGTAGTTGGCGACCTTCTTGCTGCACGGGCAAAGACTGGTGACCGGTGCGGTGATCTCCTGGCGCACGATTGTCCGGCCATCGCGAAGCTCGGCGGCCAGCACCACGCGATAGTCCATCAGGCTTTCGACGCCGGAGATCGGGGCCGACTTCCGCAGGAAGTACGGAAAGCGCAGCTCGATCGATCCTTCCGATGCCTCGAGGCGCTCGAGCATCGT
>JBAIYN010000299.1:0-14188 GCA_037915775.1 Burkholderiales bacterium
GGGGGACAACATCACGATGCAGGTGGCGCTGATTGCACCGATCGCGATGGAGGAGGGGCTGCGCTTCGCGGTGCGCGAAGGCGGCCGCACCGTCGGCGCCGGCGTCGTGGCCAAGGTGATCGAGTAATCCCGTTTGCGAATTTCGCGGGCCGCGGCGTGCCGCGGCCCCTCGCTCTTTGAAGGAATGAACATGCAAAGCCAACGAATCCGGATCCGCCTGAAGGCGTTCGACTACAAGCTGATCGACCAGTCGGCGCTCGAAATCGTCGATACGGCGAAACGGACCGGCGCAGTCGTGCGCGGCCCGGTGCCACTGCCGACGCGCATCCAGCGCTTCGACATCCTGCGCTCGCCGCACGCGAACAAGACGTCGCGCGACCAGTTCGAGATGCGCACGCATCTGCGGCTGATGGACATCATCGATCCCACCGACAAGACGGTCGACGCGCTGATGAAGCTCGATCTACCGGCGGGCGTTGACGTAGAAATCAAGGTCCAATAGCAGGTTGCGGCGAGCCGGCCGCATTCAGTAGAATCTCAAACTTTCCGTTTCCGGGGCACGGCTTCCGGAAACCATTGAATCAGGTCCCGGCCAATTGCAGTCGGGGTGTGGAGAAGAACGATGAGCGAAGCAGCGCACGGCCAGGCTGCGCGTTTGGGTCTTGTCGGCCGCAAGGTCGGCATGACGCGCATATTCACTGACGACGGTGAGACCGTTCCGGTCACTGTCATCGACGTATCGAACAACCGCGTCGCGCAGGTCAAGTCCGCCGAGTCCGACGGGTACTCGGCAGTTCAGGTTGCCTATGGCTCGAAGAAGCCTTCGCGAGTGACCAAGCCGGTCGCGGGTCAATTCGCCAAGGCTGGCGTCGAAGCCGCGGAAATGCTGAAGGAATTCCGCGTTGCTGCCGCCCAGGCGGGCGAGTTGAAGGCCGGTGCCGCGCTTGGTGCGGATCTCTTCAGCGCCGGACAGAAGGTCGACGTGACCGGCGTCTCCATCGGCAAGGGTTTTGCCGGCGCGATCAAGCGCCATCACTTTTCATCCAACCGCGCGTCGCACGGCAACTCGGTGTCGACCAACGCGCCCGGCTCGATCGGCATGCGACAGGATCCGGGCCGTGTGATGCCGGGCAAGCGGATGGCCGGCCATCTTGGCGCGGTTCAGCGCACGACGCAGAACCTGGTCGTGGCGCGGGTGGACACGGCACGGCAGCTGCTGCTGGTCCGCGGCGCAGTGCCGGGATCCAGGGGCGGCAATGTGATTGTGCGTCCGGCGGTGAAGGGCTAAGGAGCGTTCGATGGAACTCAAAGTCTTGAACGACCAGGGCCAGTCGACCGCGACGATGGCAGCGCCGGCAACGCTGTTCGGCCGCGACTACAACGAGGCGCTGGTGCATCAACTCGTCGTCGCATACCAGGCCAATGCGCGCCTCGGTACGCGTGCGCAGAAGGATCGTGCAACGGTCAAGCACTCGACCCGCAAGCCGTGGCGGCAGAAGGGTACCGGGCGCGCGCGCGCCGGCATGACGTCGAGCCCGCTGTGGCGTGGCGGCGGCCGCATCTTTCCGAATTCGCCGGACGAGAACTTCTCGCACAAGGTCAACAAGAAGATGTACCGGGCCGGCGTGTGCTCGATCCTGTCGAAGCTCGCGCAGGACGATCGCATCGCGGTGATCGACGGGCTGAAAGTCGATGCACCCAAGACCAAGCTGCTGGCGCAGAAACTCAAGGCGATGGGACTCGATTCGGTCCTGATCATCACCGATCAGCTCGACGACAACCTGTACCTGGCGTCGCGCAACCTGAAGAACGTGATGGTGGTGGAGCCCCGCTATGCGGATCCGCTTTCACTGATCCACTTCAAGAAAGTCGTGCTGACCAAGCCGGCCATCGAGCAGCTTGAGGAAATGTGGGGCTAGGAGACGAGCATGAACCAGGAGCGTCTTTTCAACGTGCTGCTCGGTCCGGTCGTTTCCGAGAAGAGCACCATGATTGCTGACAAGCAGAACCAGGTCGCGTTCCGCGTGCTGCAGGATGCGACCAAAACCGAGGTCAAGGCGGCGGTCGAGCAGCTGTTCAAGGTCCGCGTCGAATCCGTACAGATCCTGAACCAGAAGGGCAGGAAGAAGCGCTTCGGTCGTTTCAGCGGCCAGCGCAGCGATGTGCGCAAGGCGTACGTTTCACTCGCGCCGGGCCAGGAAATCAACTTTGCGCAAGAGGTGAAGTAATGCCGCTGGTCAAAGTCAAACCGACGTCCGCCGGCCGGCGTTCATTGGTCAAGGTCGTCAATCCGCAGCTGCACAAGGGCAAGCCATTTGCCGCGCTGACCGAGAAGAAGACGCGCGGATCCGGGCGCAACAACGGCGGCCACATCACGATGCGTCATCAGGGTGGTGGTCACAAGCAGCACTACCGCGTCGTCGACTTCAAGCGGAACAAGGACGGCATCCCGGCCAGGGTCGAACGCCTTGAATACGATCCAAATCGGTCCGCGAATATTGCGCTGCTCTGCTATGCCGATGGCGAGCGGCGCTATGTCGTGGCGCCGAAAGGGTTGACGCTGGGCGCCGAATTGCTGAGCGGCCAGGACGCCCCGATTCGTGTCGGCAATTCGCTACCTCTGCGCAACATTCCGGTGGGTACGACGATCCATTGCGTGGAACTGCTGCCAGGCAAGGGTGCCCAGCTGGCGCGTGCGGCCGGCACTTCGGTGCAATTGCTCGCGCGCGAGGGCAACTATGCGCAGATTCGCATGCGGTCTGGCGAGATTCGCAAGGTCCTGATCGAATGCCGGGCCACGATCGGCGAGGTCGGCAACGAAGAGAACAACCTGCGCCAGATCGGGAAGGCGGGAGCCATGCGCTGGCGCGGGATCCGTCCAACCGTGCGCGGTGTGGTGATGAATCCGATCGATCATCCGCACGGCGGCGGCGAAGGCCGCACCGGCACCAAGCGCGATCCTGTCAGCCCTTGGGGCAAGCTCACGAAGGGTTATCGGACGCGCAAGAACAAGCGCACCGAGTCGATGATCGTGCAGCGCCGTTACGGCAAGTAAGGGGTTTTGAATGTCGCGTTCATTGAAGAAGGGCCCGTTTGTCGATGGGCATCTGCTGAGCAAGGTCGAGGCTGCGGCGGCGACCAAGGACAAGAGACCGATCAAGACGTGGTCGCGCCGGTCCACGATCGTGCCGGACTTCATCGGGCTGACGATCGCGGTGCATAACGGCAAGCAGCATGTGCCGGTGTACGTGACCGAGCAGATGGTCGGTCACAAGCTGGGCGAATTCGCGCTGACCCGGACCTTCAAGGGTCACTCGGCTGACAAGAAGACGGCGCCGGCGGCGCCGGCGAAGAAGTAAGAGGAAGATATGGAAACGACTGCCTCCGCGCGCGGTATCCGTCTTTCGGCCCAGAAGGGTCGCCTGGTGGCGGATCTGGTCCGCGGCAAGCCGGTGGACAAGGCCCTCAACATCCTCAGCTTCACGCCGAAGAAGGCCGCCGGGATCATCAAGAAGGCGCTTGAGTCTGCGATTGCGAACGCCGAACACAACGATGGCGCGGACATCGACGAACTGCGCGTGACCAGGATCTACGTTGAACAGGGGCCGACCCTGCGCCGTTTTTCGGCGCGCGCCAAAGGACGCGGCACCCGCATCAACAAGAAATCCTGCCATGTCTTCGTGACCGTCGGCGACGGCAGGAAATAAGGGGTATCCATGGGACAAAAGATAAATCCGACCGGGTTTCGCCTGGCCGTAACGCGCAACTGGAACTCTCGTTGGTTTGCGACCGGCCATGAATTCGGTCGCATGCTTGGCGAAGACCTGCGCGTGCGCGAGTTCCTGCGCAGGAAGCTGCGCAATGCGTCGGTCGGGCGGATCCTGATCGAGCGGCCGGCCAAGAACGCGCGCATCACGATCTTCTCGGCGCGTCCCGGAGTAGTGATCGGCAAGAAGGGCGAGGACATCGAAACGCTGAAGGCCGCGCTGCAAAGAATGATGGGCGTGCCGGTGCACGTGAACATCGACGAGATCCGCAAGCCGGAGCTTGACGCGCAGCTGATCGCAGACTCGATCACGCAGCAGCTGGAAAAGCGCATCATGTTTCGCCGCGCGATGAAGCGCGCGATGCAGAATGCGATGCGGCTCGGCGCGCAGGGTATCAAGATCATGAGCGCGGGCCGCCTGAACGGAATCGAGATCGCGCGCACCGAGTGGTACCGGGAAGGCCGCGTACCGCTGCACACGCTACGCGCGGACATCGATTACGGTTTCTCTGAGGCCAAGACCACCTACGGCGTGATCGGCGTGAAGGTCTGGGTCTACAAGGGCGACACGCTCGGGCGCAACGAGGCACCGGCTGCAACGGCGGAGCCGATCCCGGCGCCGGAGCGCGAAGATCGTCGTCCGGCAGGCCGTCGCCCGGCGGGCAAGCGTCCGGCGCGCCGTGCGGAGGCTGCCAAGCCCGAGGCGGAAACGACGGCAGCGCCCGCCAAGGATGAGGCGGCAACCAAGCCTGCGGTCAAGCGCGTGCGCAAGGTGGCGTCCAAGACAGCCGCCGCGCCCGATCAGAAGACCAGCGGCGGCAAGAACGGAGAGTGACAATGCTGCAACCGGCCCGACGCAAGTATCGCAAGGACCACAAGGGACGCAACCGCGGACTCGCCACCCGCGGTGCGCACGTTGCATTCGGCGACTTCGGACTCAAGGCGACCGAGCGGGGACGCTTGACGGCCCGCCAGATAGAGGCGGCGCGACGCGCGATCTCACGGCACATCAAGCGCGGCGGGCGGGTCTGGATCCGGATCTTTCCCGACAAGCCGATCTCGCAGAAACCGGCTGAAGTGCGCATGGGCAACGGCAAGGGCAATCCGGAGTACTGGATCGCCCAGATCCAGCCTGGCAAGGTGATCTACGAGATGGACGGGGTGGACGAGTCAGTGGCGCGCGAGGCCTTCGCGCTGGCTGCGGCGAAGCTCCCGATCAAGACCACGTTCGTAATCCGCCAACTCGGCCAGTAGGCAAGGATAGAGACGATGGAAACGAAGGAACTTCGCGGCAAGGACGCGACGGCGCTGGGAAAGGAGCTGAATGATCTGCTGCGCGCTCATTTCTCGCTGCGGATGCAGAAGGCGACCCAGCAATTGCAGAACACGAGTCAACTGCGCAAGGTCAAGCGCGACATCGCGCGCGTGCGCACCGTAATGGCCGAGAAGGCAGGCAAATGACGACCGAAGCCAAGACGAAGCGCACCCTGGTCGGGCGCGTGGTCAGCAACAAGATGGAGAAGACGGTGACGGTGCTCGTCGAGCGCCGCGTCAAGCATCCGATATACGGCAAGTACGTGGTGCGCTCCACCAAGTTCCATGTGCACGACGCGTCGAATCAGTTGAACGAAGGCGATCTGGTCGAGATCGCCGAGACCCGGCCGATCTCTCGTACCAAGTCGTGGACGGTTACGCGCGTGGTCGAGGCGGCGACATCGGTGTAGTGGTGCCGCGCCGGCGATTGCGGCTATAATTTGCGGCTTCGCGCAGGTTGCAGGCGCGCGAAGAATTCGGAGTCAGGCGGGTCGGAGGTCATCCGCGGCAGCGGTTCCCGGACCGAAGACTGGCTGGCTCATCTCCCGGACGGGACCAAGACTGACCGCTGCGCAGTTGCGGCGGGAAAAGTTGGGAAAAAATCATGATTCAGATGCAGACGATGCTGGACGTCGCTGACAACACGGGCGCGCGTTCGGTGATGTGTATCAAGGTCTTGGGCGGCAGCAAACGGCGGTACGCCGGCATCGGCGACGTCATCAAGGTGACGGTCAAGGATGCAGCGCCGCGCGGCCGCGTGAAGAAGGGCGAGGTCTACAGCGCGGTGGTCGTGCGCACTGCGCACGGGTTGCGACGGCCCGACGGCTCGTCGATCAAATTCGACTCGAACGCCGCCGTGCTGCTCAACCCGAAGCTGGAGCCGATCGGCACGCGCATCTTCGGACCGGTGACGCGCGAACTGCGCACCGAGCGTTTCATGAAGATCGTGTCACTGGCGCCGGAAGTCCTGTAAGGGGTGATGTGATGGATCGAATTCGCAAGGGCGACGAGGTGGTCGTGATCGCCGGCCGCGACAAGGGAAAGCGCGGCGTCGTGCTGGCTCGCGTCGACGAGCGCCACGTCACGGTCGAGGGAGTGAACGTGGTCAAGAAACACGTGCGCCCCAACCCGATGAAGGGCGTGACCGGCGGCATCATCGACAAGACGATGCCGATCGACGTATCGAACGTGATGTTGTTCAACCCGGCGACCAAGAAGGGCGAGCGGGTCGGATTCAAGGTGATCGACGGCAAGAAGGTGCGCGTGTTCAGTGGCAGCGGCGCGGTCGTCGGAGCCAAGAGCTGAGGAACGTGAACATGGCTCGTCTGCAGACTGTGTACCGCGAAAAGATCGTCCCCGAACTGATAAAGAAGTTCGGCTACGCCTCGACCATGCAGGTGCCGCGCATCACCAAGGTGACACTGAACATGGGTGTGGGCGAGGCGGTCAACGACAAGAAGAACATCGACATGTCGGTGGCCGACCTGACCAAGATCGCCGGTCAGAAGCCGGTCGTGACCAAGGCGCGCAAGGCGATCGCGAACTTCAAGATCCGCCAGGGACTGGCGATCGGCTGCATGGTCACGTTGCGCGGCCAGCGGATGTACGAATTCCTCGACCGCCTGGTCACGATCGCGCTGCCGCGCGTGCGCGACTTCCGTGGCGTATCGGGCCGCGCGTTCGACGGGCGGGGCAACTACAACATCGGCCTGAAGGAACAGATCATCTTTCCGGAGATCGAGTACGACAAGATCGACAAGCTCCGGGGCATGAACATCAGCATCACGACCACCGCGAAGTCCGACGAGGAGGCCAAGGCCCTTCTGGCGGCATTCCGGTTTCCCTTCCGCAACTGACGCGGAACGAGGTGAAAGAGAGATGGCGAAACTCGCATTGATCAATCGGCAGGCCAAGCGCGAAGCGCTCGTGAAGAAGTACGACGCCAAGCGCAAGGAGCTGAAGGCCGCGATTGCGGACCCGACGCGCTCGATGGAGGAGCGCATGGAGGCACGCGCCAGGCTGCAGGCGTTGCCGCGCAACGCCAACCCGACGCGGCTGCGCAACCGTTGCGCGTTGACCGGGCGGCCGCGCGGCACGTTCCGCAAGTTCGGGCTGGGGCGGGCGAAGATCCGCGAGGCGGCGATGCGCGGCGACATCCCGGGCATCATCAAGGCCAGCTGGTAAGCGAGGAGATTGCACATGAGCATGAGTGATCCGATCGCCGACATGCTGACCCGGATCCGCAACGCGCAGCGGATCGACAAGACCGAGGTCGTGATGCCGTCGTCGAAGTTGAAGGTGGCGATCGCGCAGGTGCTGCAGGAAGAGGGCTACATCGAGGGCTTCCAGGTTGCGGCCAACGAGGGCAAGCCGGAGCTGCGCATCGGCCTGAAGTATTACGCGGGCCGCCCGGTGATCGAGCAGCTCGAGCGCGTGTCGCGACCGGGCCTGCGCGTCTACAAGGGGCGCGATGCGATTCCGCAGGTAATGAACGGGCTCGGCGTGGCGATCGTGTCGACGCCGAAGGGCGTGATGACCGACCGCAAGGCGCGCGCCACCGGCGTCGGCGGCGAAGTGTTGTGCTACGTGGCCTGACCGCGGCGGAGAGGAACGATGTCTCGAGTTGCACGAATTCCGGTCAGCCTCGCCAAGGGGGTCGAAGCCCAGGTGAGCGCCGGAGAAATCATGGTCAAGGGACCGCTCGGCACGCTGAAGCACCCGGTGTCGCCGCGGGTCACGGTCTCGGTCGCCGACGGCAAGGTCAGCTTCGCCGCCGCCGACGAATCGCGCGAAGCCAACGCGATGAGCGGCACGCTGCGCGCGCTCGTCGCCGGCATGGTGCAGGGCGTGTCGACCGGCTTCCAGAAGAAGCTGACGCTGGTTGGCGTCGGCTATCGGGCCCAGGCGCAGGGAGACAAGCTGAACCTGTCGCTCGGCTTCTCGCACCCGATCGTCCACCAGATGCCCGCCGGCATCAAATGCGAAACGCCGACGCAGACCGAGATCCTGATCAAGGGCGCGGACAAGCAGAAGGTCGGCCAGGTCGCTGCCGAGGTGCGCGGCTACAAGCCGCCGGAGCCTTACAAGGGCAAGGGCGTGCGGTACGCCGACGAAACCGTGGTCCTGAAAGAGACCAAGAAGAAGTAGGGCGGAGGCAATCGATGATCGACAAGAAAGAAGCTCGCCTGCGCCGCGCCCGTGCCACGCGCCGGCGCCTCGCGCTGCAGCGCGCACACCGGCTGACGGTGTATCGCTCGAACCTGCACATCTACGCGTCGGTGATCTCGCCCGACGGGGCCAAGGTCCTGGTGACCGCCTCCACTCTCGAGCCGGAGGTGCGCACGCAGCTTGCGGGCGCCAAGGGCAAGGGCGGCAACGCCGCGGCGGCGAAGATCGTCGGCGCACGCGTCGCGCAGAAGGCGAAGGCTGCCGGCATCGACACCGTCGCGTTCGATCGCGCCGGGTTCCGCTTCCATGGCCGCGTGAAGGCGCTGGCCGATGCCGCGCGCGAAGCCGGCTTGAAGTTCTGAGGGGCAGGCAATGGCAAAGATGCAGTCCAAAGGCATGAAGGGCATGGCGTCGGAAGAACGCGACGACGGCCTGCGGGAAAAGATGATTGCGGTGAACCGCGTCACCAAGGTGGTGAAGGGCGGGCGCATCCTCGGCTTCGCGGCGTTGACCGTGGTCGGCGACGGAGACGGCCGCATCGGCATGGGCAAGGGCAAGGCGCGCGAGGTGCCGGTTTCGGTGCAGAAAGCGATGGAGAAGGCGCGCCGGAACCTCCGGAAGGTTCCGCTGCGGGAAGGCACGCTGCATCACGCGGTTGAGGGCCGGCATGGCGCGTCGCGCGTGATGCTGGCACCGGCACAGCAGGGCGCGGGCGTGATTGCGGGCGGGCCGCTGCGTGCGATCTTCGATGTGATGGGAATCCGCAACATCGTGGCCAAGTCGCATGGCTCGACCAACCCCTACAACATGGTGCGCGCGACGCTGAACGCGCTCGAGCAGCTGCGCACGCCGGCGGAAATCGCGGCCAAGCGCGGCAAGACGGTCGAGGAACTGCTCGGCTGAGCGAGGATCAGATGTCCAAGAAGACCCTGAAAGTCACCCTGGTCAGAAGCCCGGTATCGGCCAAGAAGGATCATCAGGCCACGGTGCTCGGACTCGGCCTGAAGCGGATGCACCAGACGCGTGAGCTGGAAGACACGCCTGCGGTGCGCGGAATGATCAACAAGGTCGCGTACATGGTGCGCGTTGCCTAGGTCCGGAGCTGTCACCATGCGTCTTAATGATCTGAAACCCGCCGCCGGAGCCAAGGGCGCGCGGCATCGCGTCGGCCGCGGCATCGGCTCGGGCTGGGGCAAGACCGCGGGTCGCGGCCACAAGGGCCAGAAGGCGCGCGCGGGCGGATTCCACAAGGTCGGCTTCGAGGGCGGGCAGATGCCGCTGCATCGGCGGCTGCCGAAGCGCGGTTTCACGTCGCTTTCGCGGCGCTACGTCGAAGAAGTGCGGCTGTCGGAGCTGCACAAGCTAGGCGCCGAGGAAATCGACCTGATGGTGCTGAAGCAGGCCGGCGTGATCTCGCCGTTGGCGCTCGATGCGCGCGTGATCAATTCGGGCGAGATCGGCCGCAAGATCAGCGTGCGCGGCATCGGTGTGACCAAGGGCGCGAAGGCGGCGATCGAGGCCGCCGGCGGCGTCGTGCACGAAGTCGCGAAGAGTGAACCGAAGGCGGCCAGGAAGCCGGCCGCCGTCAAGGGCAAGAAAGGCTGAGGGAAGGCCGCGTGGCGACGAATCTGCCAGGGACGATCGGCAAGACCGGGAAGTACGGCGACCTGAAGCGCCGCCTGTTCTTCCTGGTGCTGGCGCTCGTCGTCTACCGGATCGGTACGCACATTCCGGTGCCGGGGATCGACCCCGACACGCTGCGGCAGCTCTTCAATTCGCAGCAGGGCGGCATCCTCGGGCTGTTCAACATGTTCTCGGGCGGGGCGCTGTCGCGCTTCTCCGTGTTCGCTCTCGGGATCATGCCGTACATCTCGGCGTCGATCATCATGCAGATGCTGACCTACGTGCTGCCTTCACTGGAGGCGCTACGCAAGGAAGGCGAGTCCGGCCGCCGCAAGATCACGCAGTACACGCGCTACGGCACGCTCGGCCTGGCGATCTTCCAGGCGGCGAGCATCTCGATCGCGCTGGAATCGCAGCAGAACCTCGTGCTCGATCCGGGCCTGATGTTCCGCTTCACGTGCGTGGTGTCGCTGGTCACGGGCACGATATTCCTGATGTGGCTGGGCGAGCAGATCACCGAGCGCGGGCTGGGTAACGGCATCTCGATCCTGATCTTCTCCGGCATCGTGGCCGGCCTGCCGAACGCGATCGGTGGCCTGTTCGAGCTGGTGCGCACCGGCGCGATCGGGCCGCTGTCGGCGATCGTGATCATCGCGCTGATCGTGCTCGTGACCGGGTTCGTCGTGTTCGTCGAGCGCGGCCAGCGCAAGATCCTGGTCAACTACGCCAAGCGCCAGGTCGGCAACAAGATCTATGGCGGCCAGAGCTCGCATCTGCCGCTGAAGCTGAACATGTCGGGCGTGATCCCGCCGATCTTCGCCTCGTCGCTGATCCTGTTCCCGGCCACGTTGGCGAGCTGGTTCACCACCGGAGACGCAACGCGCTGGATCCGCGACCTGGCGGCGGCGCTGTCGCCGGGTCAGCCGCTGTACATCCTGCTGTACGCGAGCCTGATCGTCTTCTTCTGCTTCTTCTACACGGCGCTCGTGTTCAGCAGCAAGGAGACCGCGGATAACCTGAAGAAGAGCGGAGCGTTCGTCCCCGGCATCCGTCCCGGGGACCAGACCGCGCGCTACATCGACAAGATCCTTATGCGGCTGACGCTGATCGGCGCGATCTACATCACGCTGGTGTGCCTGGTGCCGGAATTCCTGCACCTGCGCTTCAACGTGCCGTTCTACTTCGGCGGCACGTCGCTGCTGATCGTCGTGGTGGTGACGATGGACTTCATGTCGCAGGTGCAGGCGTACCTGATGACGCATCAGTACGAGTCGCTGCTGAAGAAGGCGAACTTCAAGGGCTTCGGCCCCGGCCTGCCGCGCTAGGGGTCAAGTAGAGACGGCGGGCCAAAGGAGCGCATGGCGAAGGACGACGTCATCCAGATGCAGGGGGAGATTCTCGAGAACCTCCCGAACGCGACGTTTCGCGTGAAGCTGGAGAACGGGCATGTGGTGCTCGGCCACATCTCCGGGAAGATGCGGATGCACTACATCCGCATCCTGCCGGGCGACAAGGTGACGGTGGAACTGACGCCGTACGACCTGACGCGAGCGAGGATCGTTTTCCGCGCCAAGTAGCGCGGTGGAGAGAACCATGAAAGTCATGGCAAGCGTGAAGAAGATGTGCCGCAAGTGCAAGGTGATCAAGCGCAAGGGCGTGGTGCGCGTGATCTGCTCCGACCCGCGGCACAAGCAGCGTCAAGGCTAACGAGGGACGAACATGGCCCGTATTGCAGGCATCAACATTCCGCCGAACCAGCATGCCGAGATCGGCCTGACCGCCATCTACGGGATCGGCCGCGCCCGCGCGCGCGCGATCCTCGAAGCGGTCAACGTGCCGTTCACCAAGAAGGTCAAGGAGCTGACCGACGGCGAGCTCGAGCGCATCCGCGATGCGATCGCCAAGGTGCCGGTCGAAGGCGACTTGCGGCGCGAGATCCAGCTGTCGATCAAGCGCCTGATCGACCTGGGCTGCTACCGCGGCGTCCGGCATCGCAAGGGACTGCCGGTGCGCGGCCAGCGCACGCGCACCAATGCGCGCACGCGCAAGGGCCCACGCAAGGCGGGCGTGGCGCTGAAGAAACCGGTCTAAGGCTCGAGGAACCCGAACATGGCAAGAAATCCGACCGCGCAGCAAGTCGCCGCCCAGCGCGTGCGCAAGAAGGTCAAGAAGAACGTCGCCGAAGGCGTCGCGCACATTCACGCGTCGTTCAACAACACGATCATCACCATCACCGACCGCCAGGGCAACGCGCTTTCGTGGGCATCGAGCGGCGGCGCGGGCTTCAAGGGATCGCGCAAGTCGACCCCGTTTGCCGCCCAGGTCGCGGCCGAAGCGGCCGGCCGCGCGGCGCTGGAATGCGGGGTGAAGAATCTCGAAGTGCGGATCAAGGGCCCGGGCCCCGGCCGCGAGTCGAGCGTGCGCGCATTGAACGCGGTGGGATTCCGGATCACGTCGATCCAGGACATCACGCCGGTGCCGCACAACGGCTGCCGTGCCCCGAAGCGCCGGCGCGTCTAGTTTCCTTGGGGAGATCGATTCTCGATGGGTCTCGACAATCTGGTGTCCGCGCACTAGGTGCGGACTGAATGCAGAAATCTGCAGGATAGGTAGACAAGAATGGCTCGTCACACCGGAGCAAAACTCAAGCTTTCGCGCCGCGAAGGCACGGATCTGTTTCTGAAGAGCGCGCGCCGTGCGCTCGACACCAAGTGCAAGGCCGATTCAAAGCCCGGCCAGCACGGCCGCACGTCGGGGGCACGCACGTCCGACTACGGCCTGCAGTTGCGCGAGAAGCAGAAGGTCAAGCGCATGTACGGCGTGCTGGAACGCCAGTTCCGCCGGTTCTTCGCGGAGGCCGAGCGGCGCAAGGGCAACACCGGAGAGAACCTGATCGCGCTGCTCGAATCTCGGCTGGACAACGTCGTCTACCGCATGGGCTTCGGCTCGACGCGCGCCGAGGCGCGCCAGCTGGTGTCCCACTGCGCGATCTCGGTCAACGGCGATGTCGTCAACGTGCCGTCGGTCTGGATCAAACCCGGCGACGTGATCAGCGTGCGCGACAAGGCCAAGAAGCAGAATCGCGTGGTCGAGGCGCTGTCGCTCGCCGAGCAGTCGGGCTTTCCGTCGTGGGTCGAGGTCGATCCGAAGAAGATGGAGGGCAAATTCAAGGCGCTGCCGGACCGCGGCGACGTCGCGCAGGACATCAACGAGTCGCTCGTCATCGAGCTGTATTCGCGATAACGAATCGTGATCCGTTGTTCGTGATCCGTGATCCGAACAACCGAACCAAGCAACGGATCACGGATCACGGATCACAGGTGTTGGACCATCCACCAGCCTTATCGGTGTAACGAGCCGAGGGTATTGAAAAGGATCGTCAATGAGCTCAACTGCATTGCTGAAACCGCGCGCGATCGAGGTCGAATCGATCGGCCCCAACTCCGCCATCGTTACGATGGAGCCCTTCGAGCGCGGCTACGGCCACACGCTCGGCAACGCGCTGCGTCGCATCCTTCTGTCGTCGATGGTCGGCTACGCGCCGACCGAAGCGCAAATCGCCGGCGTCGTGCATGAATACTCGACCATCGACGGTGTGCGCGAAGACGTGGTCGACATCCTGCTGAACCTGAAGGGGATCGTCTTCAAACTGCACAACCGCGACGAGGTGTCCCTGACGCTGAAGAAAGAAGGCGAGGGGACCGTCACCGCGGCCGACATCGAACTGCCGCACGACGTCGAGATCATCAATCCGGATCACGTGATCGCACACCTGTCGGGCGGCGGGCGTCTCGAAATGCAGATCCGCGTGGAAAAGGGGCGCGGTTACGTGCCAGGCAACGTGCGTGCGTTCCGCGAGGATCACAGCAAGACCATCGGCCGCATCGTGATGGACGCGTCGTTCTCGCCGGTCAAGCGTGTCTCCTACACGGTCGAAAGCGCCCGCGTCGAGCAGCGCACTGACCTCGACAAGCTCGTGATGACCATCGAAACCAACGGCTCGATCACGCCGGAAGAGGCCGTGCGCCAGTCGGCGCGGATCCTGGTCGAGCAGCTGTCGGTGTTTGCCGCGCTCGAAGGCGTCGCCGAGCCGATTACTGCTGCGCGCGTGTCGCCGCAGGTTGATCCGATCCTGCTGCGTCCGGTCGACGATCTGGAACTCACCGTGCGCTCGGCCAACTGCCTGAAAGCCGAGAATATCTATTACATCGGCGACCTGATCCAGCGCACCGAGAACGAGCTGCTGAAGACCCCGAACCTCGGGCGCAAGTCGCTGAACGAGATCAAGGAAGTGCTGGCCGCGCGCGGTCTGACGCT
>JBAIYN010000363.1:0-2591 GCA_037915775.1 Burkholderiales bacterium
CATTTCCAACCGCTACGACCTGCTTGCCCGCTATGCGCGCGACCTGCGCCAGGCCTATCGCGAAGAACTCGAAAAAATGCGCGTCTCGGCCGCGGACCGGGAGCGCTTCGCCGCACTCAAACGCTGGCTCCGCAAGACCGACGTGGCGGCGATTCCGCCCGCGCAACAGCAGACGCTCAGCGATCTGCTCGCCCGCAGTGGCGTGATGAAGACGCTGGTGGAAATGCGCGCCGAGCTCTCCACCGTGTGGGGCCGGTCGGTCACGTCGCGCGAGCAGATGCTGGTGCACCTGCAGGACTGGATCGCGCGCGCCGAAGCGAGCGGCATCCGGGCACTGCAGGAAGCGGCGCTACGCATCCGCAGCTACGCGCCGACGCGTGCGTCGGCTTGAGCAAGCGTCTGCACAGCGTCAAGCGCGCCCTCTGGCGCGCTTTTTTTTGCGCGACGCTGGTGTGCGCGCAGCAGGGCGCGCTCGCGAGCGACCGGCCTTACCTTGCGGCAACCAGTGCAGTGGTCGACGAGGACGACGACCGCGTTGCCGCGCTTGAAACCTGGATCGAGTGGTCGCGGCGTGTGCGCGAGTTCCGCTTCGAACCGGAATACAACTTCGATCCGCGCAACGCGGTGCGCGTTGAAATGGGGATCAACCAGGACCGGCGCTTCGATCCCGCGCTGCGGAGCCGATCGGTCGAGGTGGAGTGGAAGCACCTTTTCACCGATCTCGCACGCACCGGCTGGGGCTCGGGGCTGATCGTCGGCATCGATCGCGACCTGCGCAAAGGCAACGCCGACGCTGCGGAGTCGGATTGGAGCGTCGGTGCTTCGGGCCTCGTGTCGCTGCGGCCGACGCCTGACACCGTGGCGCATTTGAATGCAGGCCTCGTGAAACCGACCGGCGACAGCGCACGCCTGCGCTGGGCGACGGCGGTCGAGCACGAGATCGTTCGCCGTACGAGCCTGTTCGTCGAGGTGGGCGCCGTCGCCAGGGAGGAGCGCCTCGTCCACGGCGGCGTGCGTCACTGGATCAAGCGAGAGCGGTTTGCCGTCGACCTCACGGTGGGCCGTCGACGTAGCGACCCTGCGGCGAGCACGTTCGTCACGCTGGGCATTGCGCTCCAGGACGTGGGCTTCTAGCTGCTCAGCCGTTGTTCCGGCTCAGCCCGAGGCGTTCGACGATCCGCTTCTCTTCGGCATACGCGTCGCGGCAGGCGCGCGCGTAATCGGCCGGGCCGAGGTAGGCCGGCTCGAGGTCGTACTTCTGCATCTCGGCGATATGCAGCGGGTCGAACAGTGCCGCCTTGAACGCCCGGTGAAGGACTTCGACGACGTCGGGCGACATACCGCGCGGTCCGCCGATGCCGAAGGGCGACATCGCGACGATGGGAAAGCCGAGTTCGCGCAACGTCGGCACCTGGGGCCAGCGGCGCGAACGTTGTTCGCCGAAGGTAACCAGCAGGCGCAGCTTGCCGGCATCGACGTAGGGACCAAAACCCGTCGAGCTGGCGCCCGCCATCACCTGGCCGCCGGCGACCGCCAGCATGGACTCCGCGACGCCCTTGTAGGGCACATGCAGGTATTTCAGCCCGCGCGAGGCGAACAACTCGTCGAGCACGACGTGCGGGGTCGTGCCGACGCCGTTGGTACCGATCGTCAGGTCACCCGGGTGTTGCTTCGCGTACGCGAAAAGGTCTTCGAGACTGCGGAAGGGGCTGTCGGCGGTGACGACGATGCCGAACGTGTAACCCGAGATCTGGATGATCGGGGTCACGTCCCGGATCGGGTCCCAAAGGACCTTCTGCGTATAAGGCGCGCGGAAAACGGTCTGTGGCAGCTGCGCGATCGTGTAACCGTCGGGCTGCGCGTACTGCAACACTGGCATCGCGAGCGTGCCGGAGGCGCCGCCGCGATTCTCGATGACGACCTTCTGCCCGAGGTTGCGACCCGCGAGTTCCGCCAGGATTCGCAGCGCCAGGTCGGTGGACCCGCCGGCGGGCCACGGCACCCAGAGAATGACCGGGCGATTCGGGAAGTCACCTTTGCGTGCGAACGCGCGCGGCGCAGCGGCGGCTGCCGCGACCGCTGCGAGCGTGCCGAGCGCGGTTCGCCGGCTCATCGGCCGCGCGCGTTTGCGCGTTCGATCCACGGCCATCAACTCAACTCCGGTGCATTCGTTGGCGCACACATACGGCACGCCGGGGCTCGTTTTGTTCCCAAGCTGCGCCTCAAGGCCCGCCGCGTTTCGCGAGCGCACCGAAACCACGTTGCGGGTCGTAACCCCAGCACGCCAGCAGGAAGCACACGGCTCCGCTGCCGAGCACGATGACCGGAGCCCAGCCGGGATCCTTGCCGTAGAACGCGAAGCGGATCCATTCGACGGCGTAGGTGAACGGGTTCACGCTCGCGACGTAGTAGACCCATTCGGCGCCGGACTCCTGCAGCTTCCAGAGCGGGTAGAGCGCGGTGGAGATGAAGTACATCGGGAAGATCACGAAGTTCATCGTGCCGGCGAAATTCTCGAGCTGCTTGATGTGCACCGACAGCAGCAGGCCGAGCGCACCCAGCATCAGCGCGCCGCCTGCCATCGCGGCCAG
>JBAIYN010000213.1:0-5249 GCA_037915775.1 Burkholderiales bacterium
AGGTCGTGGTTGATCTTCGGCGGCTTGGTGTGCTGGACGATGATCGCGATGTCGGCCTGGCCGCCGCAGTTGATCTCGCAGCACGAGGTCGACATGTGCACGCGGTTCGGCATCTGCTCGTTGCGGAACTCCTCGATCAGTTCGTCCATCAGCGCCTTGACCGCCCCCGACGCGTCGGTGCCCGGGATGTCGCAGTGCAGCCACCCCTGGGTGTGCGCGATCATCGACACCGAGTTGCCGGTGCCGCCGACCGGGAAACCCGCGGATTCGAGCGCGTTGATCAGCGGCTCGACCTTCTCCCACTTCGACACGCCGATCTCGACATTGCTGCGGATCGTGAAGCGGACGTGGCCTTCGCCGAACTTGTCGATGATGTCGCACAGCCTGCGGATGGTGTAGACGTCCATCTGCCGCTGCGTGCCCGCCTTGACGGTCCACAGTTCGTCGCCCGACTTCGCCACGTGGTGCAGCACGCCCGGACGCGGCCGATCGTGGTACTTCCACTGGCCATGGTTCTTCACCATCAGCGGGTGCAGGAACTGAACGTGGTCCGGCACGCCGGTTTCTTTCGCGCGCCGCGGCGTCTTCGCCGCGGGTTTCACTGGTGCTTCGACTGTCATCGTCATCCCTCTCAAGCCGCTTTCTTCTTGGCCTGCATCTTGGCCACTTCCTCGTCCCAGCCGTCGGTGCGCACGTAGGGATTCGTGCGCGGCGCCGCCACCATGTTGGGATCGACCTCGAGACCCACGCCTTCGAGGAAATTGACCAGCCCGATGCGCTCGATCGTCTCGCCAATGCGCTCGTGCTCGAGTGCGTTCTCGGCAAAGAAATCGACGATCCGCTTGCCGAGGTCGACCAGCGCCTCGCGGTCCTCGTCGGTTTTCAGCTTCATGAACGGCACGATCACCGTGCCCATCAGGTCGCCGATCTTCAGCGTCCGCTTGCCGCCGCACAGGATCGTGGCACCCGTGTCGTCGCCGTGCGCGAGCGCGCCGGTCATCACGTTGATGCAGTGCATGCAGCGCACGCAGTCGCGGTTGTCGATCTCGATCGCCTGCGTGTCGTTGACCGCCACGCTGGAGATCGAGTCGCCCTTGCGGACGTCCTTGATTTCCTTGATCTGGATCGCCTTGGTCGGGCAGCGCGCGACCACGTCGTTGACCAGTTCGTTCATGCCGTGCTTGGCGAACCACTTCTTGGCCAGCGCCTCGTCGGTCTTGATGTTGTCGCGCCAGGTGCCGATCACCGCCAGATCGGCACGCTGCACCGAGTTCATGCAGTCGTTCGGGCAGCCGGAGAACTTGAACTTGAACTTGTACGGCAGCGCCGGACGGTGAATGTCGTCGAGGAAGTTGTTGATCACCGTGCGGTGCGCCTTGCCTTCGTCGTAGCACGACTGCTCGCAGCGCGTGGCACCTACGCATGACATCGACGTGCGCACGGCCGGGCCCGCGCCACCGAGGTCGAAGCCGAGTTCATTGATCGCGTCGAACGCGTCCTGGACCTTTTCCGACTTCGCGCCCTGGAACATGATGTCGCCGCTCTGCCCGTGGAACGCAATCAGCCCGGAGCCGTGTTCCTCCCAGATGTCGCACATCTTGCGCAGCACCTCGGTCGTGTAGTGCATTCCGGGCGGAGGCATCACGCGCAGCGTGTGGAACTCGGCCGCATCCGGGAATTTGGGGTTGCCGTTCTCGTCCTTCAGCTCCGTGAAGCGCGGGATCACGCCGCCGCCGTAGCCGAATACGCTGATCGTGCCGCCCTTCCAGTAGCCCTTGCGCGTTTCGTACGAGGTCTCGAGCTGGCCGAGCACGTCGACCATGTAATCCTTGTCCTTGGCCAGCCGCTTCAGTCCGGTCACGAAGCTGGGCCACGGGCCACTTTCAAGTTCGTCCAGCATCGGCGTTTGGTGCATCGGCTTTGCCATATTTCCTCCAAGCTGAAGATGTCCGCGGTCGGACCGCTGGCGAAATCACACGACATCGAACCGCCCCGCGACACAGGCGGAACATTGTCGGCCGAGGGCATCCTACGGATGGTGCCGCGGATCAACTATCACCCGCGATGATTACGCAGATAACCCCAAAGGGAGGGGTGCGCCGGGGGCCGCGAAAATGGCATCGTGGAGGCTGGGCAGAGCCGGAAGGCGGAGCGGCCGGGCCGCAGATCCGCGGCGATCCCGTGGAGCCAGGCAAGATGGAAGACAAACTGCGTGTGACCGAGCTCACAAAGCTGCGGGCGCCCCTGGGAGGGCAGGAAATCGAACTGCAACAGATCGACTACGTGGTCGGCGGCATAAGCCTGCTGCGCATCCGCATCCGCGAAGGGCGCCGCTTCACGGTGTTCGACATCGATCCGGCGACCGCCGGCGCTTGGGGCGAGATCATGCAGAACTGGAGCCGCGCGCACGCGCCGGGGACATCGGCGTGAACGGCTCGCTGGATTTCGCCTACGCGGTGCGCGGCGACATGATCGACCGCGATTACCCGTTCGCGCTGTGCGCCGCGCTGCTCGACGCCCTGCCCTGGCTCGCCGCGGAGCCACGCGCCGGCGTGCATCCGCTGCGCGGTGCAACCACCTGCGGCGAAGGCCTGCTGCTTGGCGGACGGGCGCGCCTGGTGCTGCGGGCACCCGCGGCGCGCGCCGAAGAATGCGCCCGCCTGCAGGGCAGGCTGCTCGAGGTGCCCGCGCCGCTGCACATCGGCAGCATCAACCAGCGCGAACTGCTGCCGTATCCCGTCCTGCATGCGCGCCTGGTCGTGACCGGATCCGCTGACGAAGCGGAATTCGTCGCTGACGTCGAGCGCGGCATCGAGCAGTTGCAGATCGACTGCGAGATCATCGTCGGGCGGCGCGGCGAGGTCTGCGTCTGCGGCCGGCGCGTGGCCGGGTTCAGCCTGATGCTGCACGGCCTGTCGCCCGAGCACTCGCTGCGTGCGCAGGAGCACGGGCTCGGACTGCACCGCATGCTCGGTTGCGGCCTGTTCGTGCCGCACAAGTCGGTCGCCGCCGTCGGCGCCTGAACGAGATCCGGGGAGGTGCGCGGTGAACGATGTATCGGTCGTCCGTCTGGACATGAGCGGACTGTCGTGCCCGCTGCCATTGCTCGGCGCGAAGAAGATCCTCGACGATCTGCCGGACGGGCACCGCATGGTGCTGATCTCGGACTGCCCGGGCACTGGCGATGACCTGCGCGCCTGGGCCGACCAGACCGGCCACCAGGTGGTCAGCACGGAGCGCCTGAACGGACGGCGCGTCGCCTACACGATCCGGCGCGGCCGCAGTGCGGGCCCTAGTGGCGGCAACGTGGTGCTCGACTTGCGCGGCGCCACCTGCCCGGGGCCGATTGCCGAAGCGCATCGGCTGCTGACCGGCATGCAGCAGGGCGAGGTGCTGGTGATGATTTCGAACTGCCCCGGCGTGACGGAGGATGTCGCCGCCTGGGCGGGTAATGGGGGCGTTCGCCTGCTCGACCAGTACGAGTCGGCACCGGGCGAATTCGAGTTCTATCTGCGCAAGGAGTGAGGCGGAAAAAGATGGCATATGAGGTCAATGGAAACGTGCTGGAGACCGACGAAGAGGGGTATCTGCTCGAGGCGAACTACGAGGACGACGTGTGCCCGGTCATCGCGCAGGCCGAGGGCATCGTGCTGACCGACGATCACTGGTCGGTGATCCGTTATCTGCGCGACCAGTTCCGCGAACACGGGCACACGCCCAACTTCCGCAACATGCTCAAGGACCTGGAAGAGATCCTGCCGCACCACGACAGCAAGACCCTGTACGACCTGTTTCCGGGCGGACCCGCCAAGCAGGGCGTGCGCGTCGCGGGGCTGCCGAAACCCTTCGGCAAGGGCGGTTATTGACGGATCAGCGACCCGGGAGCATCGGAGCAGACTCGTGAGCGGAGCCAACGTGCTGCGGCGGACCAAGAGCCGTTTCTTCTCCAAGGAGAAGGCGCGCGACCCGGAGACGCTCGCCAGCGTCGCCGCCTTCACCACGTGGCGGCTAGGGCTGACGACGATCAAGCGCATGCGCAGCGCGCAGTTCGAGATCGAGGCCAGTCCGCAGTATTTCGCGTTCCTGGGCGAGTATCTGGTCTTCCTGATCCAGGTCGCCGACCGTTTCGCGCTGTCGCGCCTCGGTCTGCCGGAGCGGCGTGTCTTCACGGTGTCGATGGTCAAGCGCCTCGCCGAGCAACTGGCCGAGAACCAGTCCCGGCTCCTCGGCGACGATCACGATGCGATCCGGCGCGGGTTCATCGACCTGTTCAACACGCGCGCCGACACCTACGCCGAATGCGGCTTCGACGACAAGACGGGGCCGGACCTCGCGTTCACGCGCACCTGCAGCTACGCGCTGCTCGAGGTCGCCGCACCGCAGGACCGCGCGTGGATCACGGACCAGTTGATGTCGATCGAGGCGCCCGAAGCGGTCGAGACGCTGCGCAAGGTGCTCGACAACGTGGTCGGGACCGCCGGCTCGATCGTGCCCGCGCCCGACGAGGAGAAGCCGGACGGACCGTTTCCGGAAATGCCGGGCGTCGACGCGCCGGTCGACGATCCGATTCCGCCCGAGTGACGGTCGATGGCCGCGGCGAATCCCTTCGACCTGTCGGACCACGACGCGTACCGGGCGTGGCGCGAGCGCAAGCTGGCCGCGTACCCGGCTTCGATCGATGAGCTGATCGTCGAGGTCGCGGATCCCCTGCACCTGAGCCCGGCCGAGCGAGCTGCGCTGCTCGAGCGCTGCGGGCGCGCCAACATGGCCATCTACGCCACCGCGCGCACAGTGCCGGTCGACACCGACATTCCGCGTCGCATCGGTGCGCAACTCGGACTGCACACGCTCGACGTCAACTACCTCGCCGACGATGACGGCATCACGCCGCTCGCGGTGGCCGAGTCCGGCACGCGCAGCGCGTTCATCCCGTACACCAACCGGCCGATCCGCTGGCACACGGACGGCTACTACAACCCGCCCGAGCGCAAGATCCGCGCGATGATCCTGCACTGTGTGCAGCGCGCAGAGGAAGGCGGCGAGAACCGCCTGCTCGACCACGAGATCGCCTACCTGGCGCTGCGCGACGCGGACCCGCAGCACATCCACGCGCTGATGCAGCCGGATGTGATGACCATCCCGGCGCGGTCCGAGGAAGGCGAGGTCGCGCGCGGCGACCAGACCGGCCCGGTGTTCTCTGTCGACGCCGGCCGGCTGCACATGCGCTACACGGCGCGCACGCGCAGCAT
>JBAIYN010000550.1:0-3533 GCA_037915775.1 Burkholderiales bacterium
GGCTGATTCCGGCGGAATCTGGCGTCCACGTGGTCGCGCGGCGAGGCGGCGCCGGGTACTCTGGAAGTGGCACGACGAGCAACGCCGTTTGGAGCCACAGGACGCGCTCGTGCGTCGGGTCATGGACGAACTGTCGCTTCCTGTGGACACGCGGAGCGGCAGCAGATCTTTGCAGCGTGGCCAGGAGGAGGTTTGGACCTACACTCGCCAGGTCTTTCGGGTCGCCCTCACACGACAGTTTGAACGAGCCGATTCGTCGCGTCCTCCGCTTCGTCTTGCCGGCGCTTCCTGCCGCCGGAACTGCTCTCCTCGCTCTGCTGATCGTGACCGCTGCCTGGCTGCCCGTCCGGGTGGAGGCGCAGGCGGTGCTGTCGGCCGCGCTGATCCTGGGCCTGCTGTCCCTGAGCTGGGCGCTGCGGCTCGCAACATCGCGCTCGCTCGACGCAGTTCGCATCGGACTGCTGTTGCTTGGCGTCTTCGCTTCGCTGCGCTACCTGATCTGGCGGGTCACGTTCACCGTTTCCACGCACGATCCGCTGTCATTCGCGTTCTCGCTGCTGCTGCTGCTGGCCGAGGTGTACGCGATCGTGATGTACTTCGCCGGCATCGCGGTCAACATCCATCCGCTGCAGCGAAAGCCGGTCGCGCCGGTCGGAGAACCGGAATCGTGGCCGACGGTCGATGTGCTGATCCCCACCTACGACGAGCCCTTCGAGGTCCTGCACACGACGCTGATCGCGGCCACGCAACTCGACTATCCGCCCGGCCGCTACCGGGTCTGGCTGTGCGACGACGGTGGAACGGCGCAGAAACTTGCGCAGCCCGGAACGGCAGGAGCGGACGCGGCGCAGCGCGCGGCGCGGCTGCGCGACCTATGCGCCGAAGTCGGCGCCACTTACCTGACGCGGGCGCGCAACGAGCATGCAAAGGCCGGCAATATCAATGCAGCGCTCGAGCACGCGTCCGGCGAACTCATCCTGATGCTGGACTGCGACCATGTGCCGACCGCCGACATCCTGCGCAGCACGGTCGGCCACTTCCAGCGCGACCCGGGCCTGTTCCTGGTGCAGACGCCGCACTTCTTCGTCACGCCGGACCCCGTCGAGAGAAACCTGAAGGTGTTCGGTCGCATGCCGGCCGAGAACGAGATGTTCTACGACCGCATCCAGCTCGGGCTCGACTTCTGGGGGGCGACGTTCTTCTGCGGTTCGGCCGCGGTGATACGACGCGCAAACCTGCTTGAGCACGGCGGCCTGTCGCAGCTCACGGTGACCGAAGACGCGGAGACATCGCTCGGCCTGCATGCACGCCGCCTGCGCAGCGTCTATGTCAACCGACCGATGGTCGCCGGCCTGCATCCGCCATCCTTCACGGATTTCGTGCAACAGCGGATGCGCTGGGCGCAGGGCATGGCGCAGCTTTTCCTGCTGACGAATCCTCTGTGGGCCCGAGGGCTCAGCCTCGGCCAGCGGCTCGGCTATTTCTCCAGCTCTTTGTTCTGGTTCTTCGGCTTCGTCCGCATCTGCTTCCTCGTCGCGCCGCTCGCGTTTCTGCTGTTCAACCTTTACATCTTCGACGCCAACGCGCTCGAGTTCGCCGCCTATGCGCTGCCTCACCTCGTCGGCGGGTTGCTGGTCGAGAACGCCCTGTTCGGCAATGTGCGCTGGACGCTGTTCTCGCAGCTCTACGAGGTCCTGCTGACCCCGTTCAGCCTGCGCGCGTTGTGGGACGTGATGCGCAATCCACGATCGCCGCGGTTTCGCGTCACGCCGAAGACGGGCCAGTGGGACAGCGATTTCATCAGTCATCTCGTCGCACCCTTCTATGTGCTTTTCGTGCTGTCGGTCGTCGCCTTCGTCGTCGGCATCGCTCGCCTGATGCTGGGTGATTCGGCCAATCGCGACACGCTGGCGATCACGCTGTTCTGGCAGGCCGCGAACCTGCTGATCCTGAATGCCGCGCTCGGGGTTCTGCTCGAGCGTCGGCAAAGACGCCGGCAGCCCCGCATGCCCGCGTGGCGGCGCGCATGGCTGCGCGTGAGGGACGGCGGCATGGAGATCGCGGGTCATGTCGTCGACCTGTCGATCGGCGGCGCCGCCTTCGTCGCCGCCAAGAGCTGCGCGGTGGCAATCCCGTCCGGCAGCCGCGCGGTCCTGCGGATGAGCGCACCCGATTCGGGGGCGACGGAGTCCTTTGCGGTCGAAGTCACGCGCGCTCGCGCGCAGCCCGACGGTCTCGGGATCGGCGTGCGCTTCATGCTGGCCGGCCTCGCGGACCATCGGCGCCTGGTCGCCTACGTGCTGGGGTCGAGCGGCCGCTGGGAGGCCATTCGCCGCCAGCGCGCCCAAGCGACGGGCGTGCTGCGGCCGCTGATGCTGCTGATGGTCCTCGGCCTGCGCTTTTCAGCGGAACATTTCGCCCGGCTCGCCAGGAATTTCGTTCACAAGATCAGGCGCCGCTTCCGTCGCACTGCCGAACAGCCTCAAGGAGTCGTCCGTTGACACGCAGAACGATCGACACGATCTTTGCCCTCGCCCTGCTGCTGGTCGGTTCGCTGGCCATCGCACAGAGGCCGGCGCCATCCCCCGCCGCCGCGCGGCCGTCCACGCCGCCCGAGCGTGTCGAGCGGACACTGGCGCAGATCATCGGCGATGCGCGGCCGCTGCGCCTGGAGAGCGACCGCGACGAGCGCATCGTGTCGTTTCCGCTGTCGCTGCGGCAGCGCCTCGAGTCGCTGACGCTGCGGCTGCGCGTGACGCAGTCGGTCGCGCTGAGCCCCGAGCGCTCGCAGCTCGTCATCACGCTGAATGGAGCGGCGATCGGCCAGATCGGCTACGAGCCCGGGCGGCAGGTCGTGATCACCGAGCTCACCCTGCCGGCGCGCCTGCTGAAGTTCGGCGACTACAACCAGCTCGGATTCGTCGGCGTGCAGCACTACCGCAGCAACTGCGAGTCGCCGGAGGACGCGGAGTTGTGGCAGGAGATCGATGTCGGCGAAAGCCGGCTCGTCCTCGAATACCGGCGCCAGGCCGTACCGGCAAACGTCGGTCGGCTCGATGACGTGTTCGACGCCAAGCTGTGGGGAGCGCCACAGGTCACGATCTTTCCCGCCGGCGATCTGAAGAGCCCAGCGCTGCTGCGCGCCAGCGCGGCCGCGGCGCGCGCGGCGGCGATGCGGTTTCGCTTCCAGCCGACCGTGTTCCACAAGGGAGACCTCGTCGCGGGCGCCGGTGCGGTGAACGGTCGATTCCCCGGGCTGCCGGCCGAGTACGCCGGCGACGCGGTGCTGGTCGGCACGAAGGACGCACTGGCGGGATCGGTCGGGAACGAAGTGATCGCCGCTGTTCGCGGGCCCACGTTGGCCGTATACCCGGATGACCGCGATGCGACGCGTGCAGTGGTGCTTGTCACGGGCACGTCGGCGGCGGACGTCGAATCGGCGGCACGCCTGCTGCTTGCCAGCCGCGGGACTCCGCTGCCGCAGGGCGAATCGGTCAATGCGCAGTCGATTCGTCCCGCGGCATGGGGCCTGT